>USOG01000061.1 GCA_900556365.1 uncultured Collinsella sp. | reverse complement strand
ACCAGCACCTTGACCTCGTCCAGGTGGCAAGCGCCCTGCTCGATCAGATCGACCAGACGGCCCGGCGTGGCGACCAGGATGTCGCAGCCGTACTTGAGCGCCGCGGTCTGGGGCTTGTAGCTCACGCCGCCCACGACGGTCACGGCAACATGGCCCGTGACGTCGGCGATTTTGCCGGCGACCTCGTCGATCTGCTGTGCGAGCTCACGCGTGGGGGTGATGACGAGCATCACGGGGCCGCGGCCGTTGCCCTCGGGCTTCTTGGCACCGCGACGGCGGTTGTGGCCGCCACGCTCGCGCACGGGCTTGGGCGGAGCAATGTGCTCCAGATTGTTCATGGTCGGCAGCAAGAAGGCGGCCGTCTTGCCGGTGCCGGTCTGAGCGGCGGCAAGCAGGTCGCGACCCTCGAGCACCACGGGGATGGAGCCGGCCTGAACGGGCGTGGGCGCCGTGTAACCCAGGTTCTCGATGGCACGAAGCATCTCGTCCGAAAGCCCCAGCTCGTTAAAGGCGGGCAGGCTCTCGGTAGCGGACTCGACGGCCTGGGCAGCATTTGCCTCGTCGGCGGCATCGAAGGCAGCCTGGGTCATGGCCTCACGGGTCTCGTCCAGAATCTCGGCGTCGGTGACGTCGGATACAGAATTACGCATATATTGTTGTTCCTTATCTGCACGCGCAATGAGCGCGGCATGCGGCCGCGCGGGCGTGCTTGGTAGTGCGCTAATACATACAAAAACAGGTGCGCACAGAGAGGACGTTGCTCAGCACGCTGGCGATCGCTTTGGCAGCCCTATCACGCGCCGTCCAGACGCAGCAGCTCTAAGCGATGGAGCAGATTCGCCGCCGGTTAGTATACCCGTACTCCGTATGCCCCCACGTAAACCACAGATGACGAGGCGGACGAGGTGGGCCTGGCCGATTGTGTCAATCTGTAACAGATGCAGGGCAAAACCGGGTCCAAATGTTACAGAACAAGACAGAGGGGGATTTCCGTTCAGTCCAACCAAAATCTCTCGGTCTTCCTGCAATTTCGAACATGTGGCCTATAATGTTGCTTTGGTTACGCTATATATTGCGCAGCCATTTAATACGTCGCCCACCGGGGGCCATTAATTCCTATCGCCATATTGGCTAGGAAGCAATCAAAGGAGGTATCCGTGGCAGCAGAGACGCCTTGCTCGGTCCTCTATAACGATATTCGCTCGTTCGGCGGTCTTAAACATCTCGAGATCGCCCGAATGCTCATCAATGGAAACTCTTATCTCGGCAGTACCCTGCTCGAGAAATGCTCTTCCAACCGCTCGTATCTCACCCGTTACATCGTCCATCGCAAGCCTGACCAGTGCGCGCCCTCCATCTACAGCGACTTTACCGTCACCACGCTCAACCTTTCCTCGGCAATCTACAGCAAGCTCGGCGGCGGCGAGTCCGCCTATCGGGCAATCGCCGAGCACTATCGCGGTCCGGCCGCCAACGAAATGATGTCGGCTCTCGCCAGCTACAAGCTGGACAGCCGCCTATATGCAAATGCCCTCAATCGCATCGACAACTTTGACGGCAATGCCGTGCGCGAAAAAAGCACGCTCTTCTTGATGCTCTTTGTGGCAACGGGGGCGCTCGCCGATCCCGTTCAGGGCGTGGCCACCGTCGAGCGCTTTTGCGACAGCAAGACGGGCGGGCACTTTGGCACCACCGAAACTACCGTCGGGCGTGGCTTTATGAGCAGCCTGGAGCAGCCGCGCACCGTCGCCCCCAACCTCGGTCTGCTCAGAACCCATGCCGACAACTGCGCCGACATGCAAATCCATCCCCTCACACGCGATCCGCACGGCACCGTGATTGGTTCTTTGCCCAAAACCTCGCCCAGCATCACCGATGTAGGCGCCGACGCATCGCGCGAGCATCTTCGTATTTGGCTCGAGGGTGAACACTGGTACGCCCAGGGCCTTGGGTCGACCAACGGCACAGTACTCGAATCGGGCGCAGGCGACGGCGATATTGTGATTGAGCCGCCCCGCGACCAACGAGAGCCCGGCAAAGTCTATCCCCCCGTGGAAATCGCCAACAGCGACAGGCTCCATCTGGGTCTCTACACGACATTCCTTGTCATTGTGGACTAGCACGGACAGCGATCGGAAGACGGTCGCCGTCCGTCTTTCGTCTTCTACCTTCTGCGTCGTAAACGACAATACTCAGCGGTACACGTGAGCAGTGCGGCTATCATGGTACTTTACCGATATCCGCACTGCTCACGTGTACGCGCGGCAACCCATGCCAGACAAAGGAACGCCATGGATACTACCGATAGCGCCTATGGCGACAAACTCATCCGTCTCGATACGTTCGATACCGCCGTGGCGGTCGACCCCAGCGCCGAGGACGACGCCAAGCGTCGGTTTATGACGCTTATTCTCCAGACGGCCCACCGCAACAACGGCAACATCGGGCACGTGCTGCGCGCGACCAACACGAGCGGCGAGGTCTTTGCCGTCAAGCTGCTCAAGGACAACGTCATTCTCTCTGGCCAAGCCCCCGACCGCTCCGCCGAGCAATCGGCCGCGCACCTGGCCAACACCGCTGCGCTGTTCGAGGAGTACCGTCATCTGTGTACCGTCTCGCACCTGCGCGGATTTCCGCGCGTCTATGGCTACGGATCGTGCGAGGATGACCCGCTCATCCTCATGGAGTGGGTCGAGGGCACCTCACTCAAGCAGGCGCTGCCCCTGCTTCCGCACGACGCCTCGGGCGGGCTGACCACCCAGATGGTCGCCGCCGTCGGAAACGCCGTGCTTCGTGCGCTCTTGATGACCCAGGGCCTCGTGAATCCGGTCATCCATCGCGACCTGTCGCCAGCCAATATCATGTTCCGCACCACCAGCCGAACGCTCGAGCAGCAGATTGCCGATTGTTCCTTTGACCCCTGCCTCATCGACATGGGCTCCGCGACCATGGCTCTCGGCAACGACACGATCACCCGGCGCGCCGACATCTGGCGCTTTGCCACGCCCGCATACGCCGCGCCCGAGATGCTCACGCAGGATATCGAAGGCATCGCGGCCCTTCGCCGTTCGCCCGCGATCGACGTCTATGCGCTTTCGAGCATTCTGTACCAGCTCTACAGCGGTCGCAAACCGTTTGACTTTGAGTCGACGGACGCCGCTGCAACCGGCTCGTTCTATCTCGTAAAGACCAAGACCAAGCCGGCACCGCTCGAGCCGCGCTGCGAGGGCGATGAAGCGCTCGTCCAAATCATCATGAAGGGCCTCTCAGTCGATCAGTGCGATCGTCCCACCGAGCAGCAGATGCTCGAGGTGCTCTCGGCATACCTCACCGATGCCGAATCCGAGGGCCGCGAAGGCGCGGGCAGTGACGCCGCAATCGACATCGACTCCGGTACACACCTTAAGGTCGACGTCGCCGGCGAGCGCGCGCGAGAGATCCTGGAGCAGGCCCGGCACGATGCCATGACCCGCCGCCGCTTTATTATCGGTGGCGTCGTTGCAGTCGTTGCGGGGCTCAGCGTCGTTGGCGCGGCAACCCATGGCTTTGGCATCCCCGACTACCTGGACGGCATCCGCGGTTCGCTTGGCGACTACACCTGGGATCAGCTGCAGGAGATTTCGCTCAAGATTAAGGCCGCCGAGACCCGTGACGAAGCACGCGAGGTTGCCAAGCGCTATCACCTGCTCGATGCCGATGGGCATATCCCCTATCCGTGTGCCAAGCGTGTCACGCTCACCAACGGGCTGCAGGTTGGCGCGCAGCTTGTGGGCATCCGCCACGACGAGCTTCTAGACGGGACGGGCAAGGCCGGACTGACGTTTATGTTCGACGCCGGCATTGCCGAGCGCGATGCTGCGGCTGAACCGCCGAGCGCCGGCTGGGCAGATTGCGAGCTGCGGGAATGGCTCGACGACGACGGCCTTAAACTGCTGCCCAACGAGTTGCGCGGACTCATTAAAGGGGTCAAGAAGGTCTCGAACAATGTGGGCGCCGCCAACAGCGCATCGTGCCTGAGCGAGTTGCCCGCAACCCTTTGGCTGCCCGCCATGGTCGAGCTGTGCGGTACGCAACCGCCCGATTCGTTTGCCGAGGGCTATCACTACCTGGCAGACATCTATAACGGCGAGGGCAAGGAGTATCAGCTCTTCCGCGAGCTCAAGGTGAGCCCGTATTCCACGAACGAGACAATGGTCCGCCAGTGGAAGGACAAGGACACCTGTTGGTGGGAGCGCACGGTGAGCCCCGACACATCAGAGAGCGAAGGCACACTCTACATAAACCGTGTGGGCCACGACGGCGACGCCTTTACGTACGCAACGCCTGCGGACAAGCCAAACAAACGAACCTGTGTGATCCCCGGATTCTGTATCTAGAGAGCGGGCGTCTTGCCGTGACGGGACCCCTCCCCGGCAATTATCTCGATCTGTAACAGTAAGGGGTCAAAAACCTCTCTAGATGTTACAGATCAAGACATTTGAGTTGACCGCGGACGGTCTGTCTCGATCTGTAACAGTTACTCGACAAAAACGGGTCTAGTTGTTACAGATTGAGACATTAGACCGGCTACGGTCCGCCGACCTGGCTATCACCTCGGCCAATAACAGAATGGTATACATTTCAATCTCCACTGTACACCCCCAGGGGGTATGGGTGTATAGTATCAGCAGGTTAACAATTCCAACACCGAACTACAGAAAGGAGAAGCCATGGCTCAAGATAAGTTTGACGTGGGCGGCATGACGTGCGCCGCGTGCCAAGCGCACGTGGACCGTGCCGTGAGCAAGCTCGACGGCGTCCAAAGCGTCGCGGTCAACCTGCTCGCCGGCTCCATGCTGGTGGACTACGACCCCGCGCAGGTCTCCCCCGACGATATCTGCACCGCCGTCGATCGTGCCGGCTACTCGGCCTCGCCCGTCGATGCGGGCACCGGTACCGCCGGCTCAAACGGCAGCACGCAAGCCAGCTCTGGCGCCGCCCATATGGAGTCGCCAACCAAAAAGCTGGAGGCCGCCGCCTCTGCCATGCGCACCCGCCTCATCATCTCGATCGTTTTCCTCGTCCCACTGTTCTACATAGGCATGGGACACATGCTTGGTTGGCCGCTGCCCGGCATTTTCACCGACCATACCCACAGCATGACGCTCGCCCTCACCGAGCTCGTCCTGCTCATCCCCATCGTCTATGTCAACGACGCGTACTTTATCAACGGGTTTAAATCGCTCGCGCACGGCGCGCCCACCATGGACGCCCTTATTGCCGTGGGCGCCACCGCCTCCATCGCCTGGTCGCTCTACGCCATGTTCATCATGGCCGACCAATTAGCCGCGGGCCAGGTCCACGAGGCCATGATGACGAGCATGGACAATCTGTATTTTGAGAGCGCGGGCACGATCCTGTCGCTGGTCACCGTGGGCAAATACCTCGAGACGCGCAGCAAGTCCAAAACCGGCGGCGCCATCGAGGCGCTCATCGACCTGGCGCCCAAGACCGCGACCGTCGTTGCCGACGACGGCACCGAGACCACCGTCGACGTCGACAGTATCCTTCCCGGCCAGGTCCTGCGCGTGCGCCCCGGCGAGTCCATCCCCGTCGATGGCGTGGTGCTCGAGGGCAGCTCGGCCGTGGACGAGAGCGCGCTCACCGGCGAGTCCATCCCCGTGGAAAAGACCGCCGGCGACACCGTCAACGCCGCCACGGTCAACCGCACCGGCTCGTTTACCTTCCGTGCCACACGCGTGGGCGCCGACACGTCGCTCGCCAAGATTATCCAGCTCGTCGAGGACGCCAACGCCACCAAGGCGCCTATCGCCCGCATGGCCGACAAAGTCGCCGGCGTGTTCGTGCCCGTGGTGTTCGTGATCTCGGCTGTGACCTTTGCGGCGTGGATGGCACTGACCGGCAGCATAAACGAGGCGCTCACCTCCGCCGTGGCCGTGCTGGTGATCAGCTGTCCGTGCGCATTGGGTCTGGCCACGCCCGTCGCCATTATGGTCGGCACCGGCAAGGGCGCCGAGATGGGCATTCTGTTCAAGAGCGCCGAGGCGCTGGAGAATCTGCGCAGCGTGGGCACCGTGGTGCTCGATAAGACGGGAACGGTCACTCGCGGCAAGCCTGCCGTGACCGATATCGTGGTAGCCACGCGTGCCGACGGATCGCCCGCCATGAGCGAAAAGGCGCTGCTCAAGCTGGCCGCTGCGCTGGAGCGCTCAAGCGAGCACCCGCTGGCCGAGGCGATTATGGCCGAGTGCGAGGCGCGCGGAATCGTCGCACGCATGGTCGAGGACTTTGCCGCCGTGCCCGGGCGAGGCGTTACGGCACGCGAGGGGCAGAATGTCATCGCCGCCGGCAACGTGCGTCTGATGGACGAGCTGGGCGTGAAGGTTCCCGCCGGCCTTGCCGAACAGTTCGCGGCCGAGGGCAAGACGCCACTGTTCTTTGCCAAGAACAGCGAGCTTGTCGGCACCATCGCCGTGGCGGACGAGGTCAAGGAGACGAGCGCCGGGGCCATCGCCGCACTGCGCTCGCTTGGCGTCGACGTGCGCATGCTCACCGGCGACAACCGCGTGACAGCCGAAGCGATCGCCCGCCGCGTGGGACTGAGCAGCGAGCAGGTCATCGCCGACGTCCTCCCCGCCGACAAGGAACGCCACGTGCGCGAGCTGCAGGATGCGGGCGGCAAGGTCGCCATGGTGGGCGACGGCATCAATGACTCCCCCGCCCTAGCGCGCGCCGACGTGGGCCTTGCTATCGGCACCGGCGCCGACATCGCCAAGGAGGGCGCCGACGTGGTACTCATGCGCAGCGACCTCTTGGACGTCGCCCGCGCCATCGAGCTTTCGCGCGCCACGATCCGCAACATCAAACAGGACCTGTTCTGGGCACTGTTCTACAACGGCATCGGCATTCCGCTGGCGGCGGGCGTGTTCTTCCCGCTCACCGGATGGCAGCTCTCGCCGATGTTTGGCGCCGCGGCCATGAGTCTGTCGAGTGTCTGCGTCGTAAGCAATGCGCTGCGCTTAAAATCCTTTAAGCCTAAAGTGGCAAAATAGGCTCACCATTAAGTACATTTAGAACGGGTTTTCCAGGCGCCCGAGATTGGCCTGAAAGAGGAGCGACGCGTACTTTGGTACGCGAGCGACGGTTTGAAGGTCAAGGTCGGGTGCCCGGGAAAGCCGACACAACAGAGAGGAATATCCATGCGTTACACAATCAAGACTTCCGGCCTCATGTGCGGCCATTGCGACGCCACCGTCGAAACGACGCTGCTCAACGTTGCCGGCGTGACCGACGCCGATGCCGATCACGAGACTCAGACCGTACAGGTGGAGTGCGCCGACACCGTGACCGCCGAGCAGCTCGCCGCCGCTGTCGAGGGCGCCGGCGAGAAGTTCCACGCCCTATCCGTGACCGCCGCGTAGCAGTCGCTGCCTACTCAATCCTCAGAAGTTGCGGTGAAATACGGACTGTTGAGCCGCCCTAGGCCTTTAAACAGTCCGTATTTCACCGCAACTGACGGGGGCATCCGGAAGATCGACCAGAAACGAGGACCCGCCATGATGGCAGACCACAAATCGGTGACCCGCATGCTCAAGACGGCACGCGGCCAGATCGACGGCATCTTGCGGATGGTCGAGGAGGACCGCTACTGCGTCGATATTTCCACGCAGCTCATGGCAACGCAGGCGCTCATTGCGCGCATCAACGCCGACGTGCTCAAGGCGCATATCGAGGGCTGCGTGACTTCGGCAATCGAATC
>USOG01000060.1 GCA_900556365.1 uncultured Collinsella sp. | reverse complement strand
GGCATCAAGTTCTTTAGCCGCAAGGGCATGAAGCTTCCCGATGCTGTCGAGGAAGAGATCAGCGCCTGGGTCATGTCCGAGGAGGCCATGGCTGCCGACACGCTGCCGACCGGTGCCGGCGTGGGCCACATCATCAAGATGAAGGACGCTCGCAAGGCATATGTCGACCACGCCATCGATACGCTTGATGGCCTGAGGCTCGATGGCCTAGTCGTTGCCGTCGACTGCGGTCACGGTGCTTCCTGCCAGACCACGCCCGCCGCGCTGCAGCGCTTGGGTGCCACGGTGCACGCCATCAACACCGATTATTGCGGCACCGACATCAACGTTGAGTGCGGCTCCACCCATCTTGAGCCCCTGCGCGAGCTCGTGCTGCGCACCCATGCCGACATCGGTTTGGCCCACGACGGCGACGCCGACCGCGTGCTGTTCGTGGACAGCGAGGGCAATGAGATCGACGGTGACTACATCCTGGCTATCTGCGGTTCTGACCTCGCCGCTCGCGGCAAGCTCGCCAACTCCGAGATCGTCTCGACCGTAATGTGCAACCTGGGCTTCTCCATCGCTATGAAGGAGCAGGGCTTCGAAATGGTTCAGACCGCTGTGGGCGACCGTTATGTGCTTGAGCGCATGCTCGCGGACGGCGCCGTCATCGGCGGCGAACAGTCCGGCCACATCATCTTCCTGGAGCACAACACCACCGGTGACGGTCTGGTGACGGCTCTGCAGCTGCTGGCCGTGCTCAAGCGCACCGGTCGTACCCTCACCGATCTTGCCGGCATCATGAAGAAGTACCCGCAGGTACTCGTCAACGTGCATTCCGACAACAAGGCTGGTCTGGACGATTGCCAGCCCATTTGGGACGCCGTCGCTGCTGCCGAGAAGGAGCTTGACGGCCGCGGCCGCATTCTGGTGCGCCCGAGTGGTACCGAGCCGCTGGTCCGCGTGATGGCCGAGGCCGAGACGCACGAGCTGACTCAGCGCGTTGTCGACGATATCGTCGAGGTTGTCAAGCGCGAACTTCCCTAATGGTCAAAAACGGGTGCCAAGTGGTAAACTGTTAAGGTTATTTTGGTTGATCGGTATGTCCGAGGGGGAGCATGTTCACTAAAGTCCTAAGGTCTTTTGGTATGCGTGGTCGAGTCCTTACGTTGGATGCTCCCATCTCGGGTGACGTCATTCCGCTCTCCGAGGTAAACGATCAGACGTTTGCCACCGGCCTTTTGGGCCAGGGCGTGGCGATTCAGCCCACCGGAACGCGCGTGATCGCGCCGGCTGATGCCAAGGTCGAGGCTATTTTTCCCACGGGACACGCCGTTGCGCTTAACACGGTCGATGGCTTGGACGTGCTCATCCACGTTGGTTTGGACACTGTTCAGCTCGAGGGCAAGCACTTTACCGTACATGCGCAAGTGGGTGACATCGTCCATAAGGGCGATGTACTCATTGAGTTCGATCGCGAGGCAATTGCTGCCGAGGGCTACGATGTGACGGTTCCCATCTTGGTATGCAACTCCGTTGAGTTCTCGAGCATCAAGGGCTCCGTTGGCGTGCATGTCGAAGAGATGGACCAGCTCATCGTTGCTCGCGAGCGCTAGCAAGTGCACGTGGCCATTAGCCTACAATTCAAACACGTTTACGGAGGGCGCCCTTGAAAGAGGACGCCCTCCGTGGCAAGATGGGATTTGTCCGAGGCTAAAAGGCTTTGGGTCACCGTGGACGGGCAGGGGCCTCGACGCGGCTAGACACGAGACACATACATTACGCGACCTCGCCCTGGTGGCCGCACACGTTGGTTGCGGCCGACGCGGGCCGCGGGCAAGTGCTTGTAAGGGAGCCTTGCCTCTCTTGTACGAGAAAGGACGCGTAATGAAGATCATTAAAGCTAAAGACTACGAGGATATGAGCCGCAAGGCCGCCAATATTATCTCGGCGCAGGTTATCCTCAAGCCCGACTGTGTGCTGGGTCTTGCCACCGGCTCCACCCCGATCGGTGCCTACAAGCAGCTCGCTGCTTGGTACGAGAAGGGCGACGTCGACTTTGCCGAGGTCAGCACCTACAACCTGGACGAGTATCGCGGCCTTTCGCACGACGATCCCCAGAGCTATCACTACTTCATGCGTGAGAACTTCTTCGATCACATCAACATCGACCTGAACAACACGCATGTGCCCGACGGTTCCAACCCCGACGCCGCCGCTGCCTGCTCTGAGTACGACAAGATCGTCGCCGACGCCGGTTATCCGGATCTGCAGCTGCTCGGCATTGGCAACAACGGCCACATCGGCTTCAACGAGCCCGATGACCACTTCTCCAAGGGCACGCACTGCGTCGACCTCACCGAGAGCACCATTCAGGCCAACAGCCGCCTGTTCGACAGCATCGACGATGTTCCCCGTCAGGCCTACACCATGGGCACTCAGACCATCATGTATGCCCGCATGATCCTGGTTGTCGCCAACGGCGAGGCCAAGGCTCAGGCCGTGCATGACATGTGCTATGGTCCGGTTACGCCCGAGTGCCCGGCTTCGATCCTGCAGCTGCACACCAACTGCGTTGTCGTTGCCGACGAGGCCGCCCTTTCGCTCTGCGAGTAGCGCGAATCCTGCAGCTCGACATAGCCTTGCCTAAGGCCTCCGCTTTGCGGGGGCCTTTTTGCTATCCCTTTCCGCCCACTTGACCAAGATCTTGCCGCAAGCTTGACGAATGCCGGATACCCAACAGCTTGATTCATTCCATACCAGATTCTATGCAAAAATGCCACTAAAAGGTCGTAGACGGTAGCGGGTGCTAGGCGAGTTGAATGACATGGCTGAACCTTGTTCATTTACGTTACACTGCCGCTTAGATGGGACAAGCTGACAAGCTCATTTACCTGCTTAAAGACCGATTAGTCGGGGGATTAATAACAATCGGCCCTTGCTGAACAAAAACTTGCCGCTTGCGTACCAAAAGACAACCTAAAACACAAGGTCGCTCTATACATAGCGCGGCTTGTATGGTCTTGCGGTTACAGTGTCCATACGGTCGAGTTGAGGAGCGGGCATGGTAAACGATTTGAGCGGTATAGACGAGCTCGAGCTGATGCCGCTGGGCGGAGGCTATATGGTGCGACGCGAACGCTTGATGAATGAGCTTATCGCCAAGGGCCGAAAGGCCGGCATCGTGGTTCTTTATGCGCCCGACGGGTTTGGGAAGACCTCGGTGCTGCTGCAGTACACCCATGAAGTTAAATGCGACCCGACGCGAGGCCCCGTGCGGATTATCGAGGCCGATCGCGCCACTGGGCGCGAGGTGTTTATGCAGCTCGAGGTGGTTACCGAAGAACTCAAAGACAAACCGCACTCCCTTATCGCGATTGATAATGTGCCAAACCTCGATCAGCACGATACCGAAGACCTCATCGACAGGATCCGCGGCCTGCGCGCTATGGGGGTAGGGGTCTTTATCTCCTGCCGTCCTTCAAATCGTCAGCTGATTCACGGGCTGGGCGATTCGGTTAAGATCAATGCGCAGATGCTCAAGGTGCATGCCTATGAGTATTCCGCGTGGGCATCGGCGTTTTCGATCAGCACATCGCTCGACTTTTATCAGCTCACGCAGGGCGTGCCCGAGCTCGTTTCGGCATTGCAGACGGGTCTGTATGGCCAAGGCGACGTAGCCGGTCAGCTCGAAAACGAGATTGTCAACGTATATGGCGCGGCACTTGTCGATCTGGCTTCGCTCGACAATAATGCGCTGTTTTGCGTGGCATGTCTCATGGTTTTAATGGGCGAGGGCAATATCGCGGAACTCGAGGCTTGTGGGGTGAGGCTGTCGATGGTCGACCAGTCCTACTTTGTACGCGACTACCCGATCTTTGGCTTGGACCCCGCCGAGCGGAGTTTTACATGTCTGGGCACGGAAGATAACGGACGCTTGCGTTTGCGTAAGTTGGTGGCCGAGGTTCGCCCCGAACTTGTACCGAGGGCGGCCCGGATTTTGCTTAAGGCGGGCCGATGCGATGCGGCGATGGGCCTGGCGGACGCCTTTTTGGACCGTGAAGCGGTCTTTGAACTTGCTGGGCAGTATGGGGTCGATCTGGCTCTGACGGGGCACGGGGCCGATATCTGCCGAGCAGCGCTGGGCACGATCGATGCCGACGATCCGGCTCCGGAGCCAACGCCTGCCGAGGCGCTTGGCGTATATCTGGCAGCGGTCAGCGTGTCCAATACAAAGCTCGCCCGCTATATGGCATCGGTCATCGAGCGCGGGGGCGAACGGGCGGCCTGCGAAATTGACCCTGTTTCATGGAGGGTGGCCCAGACACTGACGGCTGTTTGCTATGGGGACAACGGGCTTGGGCTTCCTACGAACCTGGCCGTGCCAGAAATTGAGACGTCCCATACCGCACTCGACATGTTGTCTGCGCATATTGAGGTCAAGCGCTGCCTGACCGAGCGGGGAAATGACGGCGGCGTTCTACGGCAGCTCAAAACGAGCAAGGCCTACGACTGCGAGCTCGACATCGTGGGGATTGTTATACGGGCCGATAGTATGCTGGTGGAGCTCTTTGACGGGTCGTTTGCGGGAACCGACGAGCGCGACGACGAGATGACGGTGGTGCGGGAGGCGCTCGACATACGTGGGCTTAAGGCGATGGCTATCTGGGTGCGCATGGTGTTGGCGGCACGGCGGCTCCTTTCCGGCTTGCCGGTAACCGACGACGCGGCGTTCAACGAGCTCGATCGTTTTGCCGTGCGCATGCGCGACAACCAGATTCAGCTGTTTGGCCTGTTGCTAGAAGGCTGGCAGTCGCTGGCAGAGGGACGGCCGGTTAATGCAAAGTTCCGTGCGGTCCAAGTGCTCAAACTTGCCGAGGAGTCGATTGCGTATATGCGCGATAACGCATTGCTGCTGGAGCGCGTGGCATATCTGCATAACACCTCGATGGTTTCGGTGCGCGAGGAAGCGGAGTTGCTCGATATAAGCCAGACGCAGGTTGGTGGAGCGGAGGCCTGGATGGTGGCACTGCATTTGGCCTGTGCGGGGCGAGATAGCGATCTTGCGGCCTGGATGTCCATGAATCGTGCGGGGATTCTAGAGCCATCGTATCGGCTCTTTGCGCGCCTTGCCATGCATTGTCTGGGCGAGCCGGCGGGCAGGATACGCAAGAAGCTTCCCGTGCGCGAGCTGTCGCGGTACTCGCTGCGCGACGATTTGGAAGGGGAGGGCGAGCGCCTGTTCCAGGCCGGCGAGGTTGAAGCCGTTGATACCATCGACCATATCGAGATTCGCATGTTTGGTGCGTTTCGCGCCGAGCGCGACGGGTTTCCCATCACGGATAAAATGTGGCGCCGCAAGAAGGCGGCGACGCTTGCCGAGCGGCTTGCACTGGGCATGGATGCGCTCGTCGATCGTGAGACGCTGGCCATGGAGCTGTGGCCCCATGCCGAGTTCAATAGCGCCCGCAACAACCTGTACTCGACGATATCGCGCTTGCGGTCGGCTTTGGGCCCGACGCCGGACGGCAAGTCGTGTGTGCTCATCCAAAATGAATGCATCGGACTCAACGGCGACTACGTCAAGACCGATGTACGGCTGTTTGACCAGATAAGCCGCGAGGTTTTGGGAAATCGCACGGGTGCGCGCGGACCCCATTTAGTTGAGCTGTGCCTTAAGACTGAGCAGCTTTATGCCGGACCGCTGTATGTTCCCAATGGCTGTAATCCCACCTACTTTTTGCGCATGCGACGCATTATGCAGTCAAAGTACATCGATTGCATGATTAAGGGAGCAAATGCCGCTCTAGAAGAAAACGATCTGCAGTCGGCGATTTGGCTGGCGGAGTCGGGGCTTCGGCAGGAAACGGCGCGTGAGGATATGGTGCGCTGCGCCATGCGCGTCTACAGTGCGGCGGGGCGGCGGCGCGATATCGTCGAGCTGTACAGCGGGCATATGCACCATCTGAGGGAGCAGGTCAATGGCGTGCCCGAGCCCGAGACGCGGCGTCTATACGAGCGCTTGGTGGAGGGGCGGCTCAATCGCGTGCTGGTCGAGCGATAAAAAACGGGTGCCCGAAGTACTTGGGCACCCGTAAGCTTGCTATGTGTTGGCTCGCCGGATCATTGGCTCTTAGACGAGCTTGATCTTCTCGATATCCTTGCGCGAGGACTCGCGATACAGCGAGAACTTGCGGCCGATGACCTGGACGACCTCGGCGTGGCAGCGCTCGGCGAGCTCCTCGGCGGCCTCGCGGGCGGAAAGACTGGAGCCATCGAGCACGGAGCACTTAACGAGCTCGTGCTTCTCCAGGTAGGCGACCGTCTGCTCGACGGTGCCCTCGTTGACATCGGACTTGCCGATGATGATGGCGGGGTTGAGGTGATGGGCCATGCTGCGAAGCTGCTTGACCTGGGCTCCTGTCAGTGCCATGGGTTCTCGCTTTCTATGTATGGGGCGCCCCTCGATGGGGCCTTAATCTACGTGAGCTGTCCCACGATAGCGCAGGAACGGCGCGTTGTGGGGCGCGTTTGCCCAGTTCAAAAAGAATGCGGATGCCGAGCGGGAGAACGGCACGGGCTGCGAACAGGCTATGAGCTGGGCGCAGAGACCGGCTCCCATGCAATAAACGCCCAACGAACCTTGCGGACATGATCGAGCATATAGCGCCCCTGCGGCACGCCCTTGGAGCCCGGCTCACCGGCATGGGGATTCTCGATCATGTGCTGGGCGATGTAGTCGCGCAGACGGTCGACCTTATCCTCGTTGCCATGCTCGAGCATACGGGAAAAATCTGCTACGCCTGCCTCAAGGTTATCGAAGGTATCGCGACGAGGCGATTCAAAGTACGTAACCTGCGGCAGGGCACCCATCTGAATGAGGATATTAAAAGCATACACAAAGCCATTACTGCAGGTAACCGAGGCACCGATGGCGTTCATAAGGTGCAGGTCATAGCGCGGGCTGGAGTTGGCGACCATCGTGACAGCACAACGCCGACGAGCCGTACGGTCAAGCTTGGTAAGCGCACCTTTTAGATTGGCCGTCGTAACTGACCGACTGGCAAAGGCAACATCCACCGCTTTCGCGACCGGTCCAACCAAATCCCAATCATCATCCCAAGCAAGCTCAAGCGGCGTTATGCGCCCCTCGAGCCCGTAGTACTCAATGCCGGCATCAAGCGTGCCCAACATGGCAGGGGAGAAGTCAGCCGCAATCACCGGATGCCCAGCCTGAGCAAGCGGAATAGCAATCGACCCAGCTCCACACCCCATATCGAGCACCGACTCGCCGGGCTCAAGCGCCAACAGCTTTATAAAATCCCGAGCATAAGGGGCGGTCTCCAACGGCCGAAAATGCCGAGCCCGCTTATCCCACTCAAAAGAATCATCAGCCCGATGCCGAGTGGCCTGCAGACGCATCCATTCGCCATTCCAATCCGCAGAAAGCAGCTCAGCGCGAGCATCCCCATCAACCACGGGCCAACCTCCCAGCAACAAAAAAGCGGCCCCTCCCAAAAGAAGAGCCGCAACAAGCATATATCAGAAAAAGAACCGTTCCAACGCCAAACCGCCGCACCAGCCAAGTGGTGCAGGAGCGAAGCGACTGCAACCGGGATAGAACCCAACTGAGGTCCCGTTGTGCGGGAGCCCCGGGGAGGGCAAATATATAAGGTCGATCGCGAGTTCCGCACGAGCCGGAGAGCGCTTAATGTGCTCTCCGTGCGAGTCAGGACTGTCCGAGCAGGCGACCTTATATATTTGCCCTCCCCGGGGCTCCTCGC
>USOG01000059.1 GCA_900556365.1 uncultured Collinsella sp. | reverse complement strand
GCGCCGCCGACGCATCGTCGATAAACGAATACGGAATGTGAAATCCGCGCGGCATCACGCGAACCTGTTGGCCGTAGTCAAAGCTCCAGTCGAGGTTGCGGCCTAGATACATGTGGCCAGAATAATCGGTAAATCGAATACTCGTGCACATAGCGCCTCCTAGCTTTACGTTCTTGCTAATTTCATTGTCTCCAAACAAAAAGGCGCTAAACACAAAAGCCCGGACATGACAACAATGTCACGCCCGGACTATTCAAGCAGGATAAACTCAACCAAGTTAACCCCGCAGGTCGTCTAAGGGGTCAAAGTGCCGCAGATTGCCACGAAAGAGGAGCGAAGCGTACTTAAGGTACGCGAGCGACGATTGAGCGGCAAGGTGCGGTGCTTTGGTCCCCTTAGACCAACTTTCCAAGACAGTGATCGATCATATGCTGGACCATCTGCGCCTCAAAGCCCGCGTAGTCGCGGCGGCACTCCTTCATCTTGCCGTCGACGATCTGGTCAAAGGCAACCTTGCACTTGATATAGCGCGTGGACTTGGTGATCTCCTCGTGCGTCAGGCAGCTCTCCTCCATCTTGCTGGCGCCCAGGCCAAACACCAGACGGGGGTTGTAGAGCACGTGGGGCTCGCCGGCGTCGTCCAGGTAGACGCAGACCTTCTTGGTAACGCCAATCTGGTTGGCGGCAAGGCAGCCGGCATCGTCGAGCGACTTGATGGTATCGATCAGGTCCTGAGCGACCGTCTCGTCCTCGACAGTCGCAACCTCGCAACGCTGGGACAGGATAGCCTCGTCGCGGCAGAGCTCTTTAATCATACGTTCCTCCATAGGGGTCGTTGTAACTGCTTAAGTATACGGTACCCACACATTTTCATACGGAAAATACCGTCCGTCCGCTACAAAGCGCCGAACATCAACATGTGAGGAACAGCAAGGTTGTAAAGGCGATATAGTAAGTGAGTTCGTGTCAATCGGCCTAAACTCGGGGCCGAACAAGGAAAGGGTATGCATGGACGAACTATTTCACGTCAGCGAGCGCAAGTCCACAATCGGGACCGAACTTCGTGCTGGACTGACAACATTCCTGGCGATGGCCTACATCATCGCCGTCAACCCCGCAGTGCTCTCGGGCGCTGGCATCGATGCGGGAGCGCTCGCCTGCGCCACCTGCCTGGGCGCCGGCATCATGACCATCTGCATGGGCATCTTCGCCAACCGCCCGCTCGCCTGCGCGTCGGGTCTGGGCATCAACGCCATGATCGCGGGCATCACCACCACCATGTGCGGCGGCGACTGGCACGTAGCCATGAGCGTTATCTTCCTCGAGGGTATCGTCATCTTGCTGCTCGTCCTGTGCGGCCTGCGCGAGGCCATTATGGACGCCATCCCCGTGGTCCTGCGCCACGCCATCTCGGTGGGCCTGGGCCTGTTTATCGCCATGATCGGCCTGTGCGACGCCGGCATCATCACCGCTGGCGCCGGTACGCTCGTCGGTCTGGGCGACATCACCTCCCCCACCTTTATCGTCGGCATCATCTCCATCGTCGTGACGGTTGCCCTAGCCTCCCGCAACGTGCCGGGTTCGCTGCTCATCGGCATCATCGTCGCCGTTATCGCCGGTATCCCGCTGGGCGTCACCCATGCGCCCGAGGGCCTCATCGCACCGCTCGACTTCTCAACCTTTGGCGCCCCGTTTGCCAGCACCGCCGATGGCAACATGGCCATCGTGAAGGTTCTGACCGACCCGATGCTGCTCGTCGTTGCCTTCTCGCTGCTCATGAGCGACTTCTTTGACACCATGGGCACCGCGATGGCCGTCGCCAAGCAGGGCGAGTTCTTGACTGAGGACGGCAATGTCGAGGACATCCGTCCCATCCTGGTCGTCGACTCCGTGGCCGCTGCTGCCGGTGGCTTTATGGGCGTCTCCTCCATCACCACCTTCGTCGAGTCCACCTCTGGCGCTGCCGACGGTGGCCGCACGGGCCTCACCTCCGTCACCACCGGCGTGTTGTTCATTCTCGCCGCGTTCTTCTCCCCCATCGTCACCATCGTTTCCAGCGCCGCCACCTGCGGTGCTCTGGTCTACGTCGGCTACCTCATGATGAGCGAAGCCTCCGAGATAGACTGGTCCGACGTGTCGCAGGGTTTCCCGGCGTTCATGATCGTCGCCGGCGTGCCCTTCACCTACTCCATCTCTGCCGGCATTGGCCTGGGCTTTATCGCCTACGTGATCGTCGCGCTCTTTAAGGGCGAGGCCTCCAAGATCAAGCCGCTCATGTGGATCGCAGCCCTTGCCTTCCTCGTCTACTTCTTCGTGGCGTAACGGCATAGTCTGCTAAAGCAAAACAACAAGGCGAGGAATCGCATCGAGCGGCTCCGCGCCTTTCTTTTAGCGTCTGCCCCCGTGCCAGCGTGCGACAATTGAGGCTGTCAATATCACAACACCGAGAGAAGCCTGCCTTGGAAGCGCATCATAAACAGATAACCGTTTATTCAGAGTGTGTGGAAGGCGCGCCCGTCATCTACCTCCCCGTGGTTATGGGCGACGGTAGTGAAGTCTACGAGCGCTGCCGAGAGCTCGACTGCCCGCCATTCACCCTTGTCGCCATTGGAGGGCTCGATTGGAATCGCGAGCTGAGCCCCTGGGAATGTGAGGGAACTATACGAGATGCCGAGCCCTTTGGCGGACAGGCTGCTGGTTTTCTTGACGAGTTGTTGAAGCAGATAATCCCCCAGGCCGAATCATCGCTCCCGCAACCGCCCGCCTGGCGCGGCGTTGCCGGCTACTCGTTGGCGGGTCTTTTTTCACTGTGGGCACTTTGGCAAACAGATGTCTTTGAGCGCGCGGCAAGTGCATCGGGGTCGCTGTGGTTCCCCGGCTTTATCGACTACGCGCGCGAGCGCACGATGACAGCCACGCCCGACGCCGCCTATCTGTCGCTCGGTAAAAAGGAAACCAAGACGCCCAACCGCATGATGCGGCACGTACTCGACGATACGCGCGCGATGGAAGAGCTGTTTATCGAGCGCGACATTCCAACAACGCTGGAGCTCAACCCCGGCAACCACTTTGCCCAAACTGACCTGCGCATGGCGCGCGGCATCCACTGGATACTGACGCATTAAAAATGGCGTCCACGCGTACATACGCATGGACGCCATTTTTAATTTGGCTGAACGCAGCTACTATTCAGCAGTCTCCTCAAGCTCGGAAGTATCGAACTCAAAGTCATTACCAGGCAGGATGGCGTTGAGCACAATGCCCACCAGCGAGCCCACGGCAAGGCCCGAAAGCGAAATCGTCACGCCGCCCAGCTCCAGCACGATGGCACCGGCGGTACTGTAGGCAATGCCGAGCGAAAGCACGAGCACCAGAGCCGCCACCAGCACGTTGCGGTTGTTCTGGAAATCAACCTGATTCTCGATGAGGTTACGCACGCCAACGGCGCTGATCATGCCGTAGAGCACGAGTGACACACCGCCGATAACGCACGCCGGCATAGCAGCGATCACAGCAGCAAACTTGGGGCAGAACGAAAGCACGATGGCACAGCAGGCGGCAATGCGAATCACGCGCGGGTCGAACACACGCGTAAGCGCAAGCACGCCGGTGTTCTCGCCATACGTGGTGTTGGCCGGAGCGCCAAAGAGCGACGCCAAGATGGTCGCCAGGCCATCGCCGAGCAGGGTACGGTGCAGACCGGGATCGGCAATGTAATTGCGTTCGCAGGTAGAGCCAATGGCGGAGATATCGCCAATGTGCTCAATCATGGTCGCAAAGGCCAGCGGCATGATGGTGATGATGGCCGTCGTGGCAAGACCGCTATCGAACTGCGGGCCAAAGAGCGCAAACACGGTGTTGTCCCACACGATGGGCAGACCGACCCACGGAGCGGCGGCAACGCCCGAAAAATCGACCTCACCCAACGCAGCCGCAACGGCATAGCTCACCACAACGCCCAGCAAAATCGGCACGATCTTGACCATGCCGCGGCCCCAAATATTGCAGATGACGATGACGGCCACGGCGACAGCGGCGACAAGCCAGTTGGTCTGGCAGTTGGCAATGGCAGAGCTCGCTAGGATCAGGCCGATGGAAATGACGATGGGGCCGGTCACCACCGGCGGGAAGAAACGCATAACGCGCTTGGCGCCAAAGGCACGGAACAGGGCCGCCAGCACCGGATAGAGCAGGCCGGCACAAGCTACGCCCAGGCAGGCGTAGGGCAAAAGCTCGGTCTCGCCGTTGGGCGCGATTGCGGCATAACCGGCAATAAAGGCAAACGATGAGCCCAAAAATGCCGGCACCTTACCGCGCGACAGGAAGTGGAACAGCAGCGTGCCGATACCGGCGAACAGAAGCGTCGCCGAAACGGAAAGGCCGGTGAGCACGGGCACGAGCACCGTGGCTCCGAACATCGCAAACATGTGTTGCAAACCCAACACAAACATGCGCGGGCGGCCGAGCGACGATGCATCGTAGATGGCATCGGTGACGGCGGGCGTCGAGGATTGGGACATGGAAGTCCTTTCATGATGGAAGGGCGATCAGGCATATCGGATAACCTGCCCGAACGATACGATCCGAACCATTGTACGTGATACACCATGTCTCGCGCGCGCCGTCACCTGCAAACGGTAGCGTTACTTCCAAACGCGCTCGGCAATGCGCTTGACCAGCGCGATCTTTGCCCACTGCTCGTCCTCGGTCAGCTTGTTGCCAATCTCACAGCTGGCAAAGCCGCACTGGGGCGACAGGTACAGGTTCTCGAGCGGCACATACTTTGCGGCCTCGTGGATACGTTCGACGATAACGTCCTCGTCCTCAAGCTCAGCCGCCTTTGTAGTGACCAGTCCCAGCACGACCTTCTTGCCGGGAGCAACGTACTTGAGCGGCTCAAAGCCACCGGCGCGCGGCGTATCGAACTCAAGGTAGAACGCATCGACGTCCTCGTGCGCAAACAGGTACGGTGCAATGGGATCGTAACCACCCTCGAAGGCATACGTGGAGTGATAGTTGCCGCGACACACGTGCGTATTGATAACCAGATCGTCGGGCTTGCCCGCGATGGCGGCATTGTTGAGCGCCACGCCCAGCTCGCTCACTTTTTGCAGGTCAACCGGGCTCATGCCGGTCTTGGACACAAAGTCGGTATCGCAATAGATGCCCCAGGTGCAGTCATCAAATTGGATGTTGCGGCAGCCCGCAGCATACAGGTCGGCAATCACGGTGCGGTATGCTGCGGCAATGGCATCGGCGAGCTCTTCGTCGGTCTTATAGACGGCACGCAGGCTCTCCTGCTGGCCATCACAGCGGTCGAGTGTGACTTCGGAGAACGTCTGGATCGGCGCCGGAATGGTCTGGCGCGCGATCTGGCCCTCACCCTCGAGCGACTTGACAAATTTGAAGTGCTCGACGAACGGATGGTTCTCGCCGCTAATGGGGCCGGTTACCACGGCGGTGTCGGCGGTAGTCTCCTCATCGTGAAACATGTAGCCCGTACGCGAGGCGCGGCGCTCAATGCCGTTGAGTCCCCACATAAAATCGAGGTGCCAGTAGCTGCGGCGGAACTCGCCATCGGTGATCACCTGCAGGCCGGCGGCCTTCTGCTTGGCCACCAAATCGCGAATGGCATCGTCCTCGACGGCCTTAAGGCCGGAAGCGTCGAGTTTACCCGCGACATAGGCGGCACGGGCATCCTTTACAGCCTGCGGACGAAGAAAACTGCCGACGATATCGGCACGAAACGGCGCGTTCGGTTGAATCGAAGTGCTCATAGATATCTCCCTTTGCATTGGTTGCTTTACTGGGACAGAGTATGAGCGCTTATATGGTCATCGTAAAATATACGTTTATAACAGTTTGATATAGATGCTTCCTATATCAGTCTGGACTGTCATAAAGAGACTTGAACCGTGCGGAGCACAGCAGCCTAGATATGCTGACGAATCGCGTCGATATAGGCCCGACCGTAGCGCGTGAGTGTCGTGTTCTTGCGCGTGATGATGCCAATCTCCATGTACTCGTCCACGTCGAGCGGAATCGAGATAATGCCGGGGCCGTTGAGCTCGTGGCTGATCACGCCCGAGCATACCGTGTAGCCGTTGAGGCCCATGGCCAAATTGAACAACGTCGCACGGTCGCGCACGCGGATATTTTTGCGACGCTCGAACGTCGAGGTCAGCTCCTCGGAATAGTAAAACGAGTTGTAGCTGCCCTGCTCGTAGGACAGGAACGGGTAATCTTCCAGATCCTCGAGCGTCACGCTGGAGCGGTCCGCCAGCGGATGGTCGGCGCAGACGAAGACATGCGGCGTGGCGCAGAAGAGTCCTTCGAACACGAGCTCGTTGGCCACCAGCATGCGCTCGATGACCTCGCGGTTATGCTCGGATAAGTACAGGATGCCCAGTTCGCTTTTCATATGCGCGACATCCTCGATAATCTCGTGAGTCTGCTCCTCGCGCAGGGTGAAGTCGTAACGCGCGGCATCGAACTCGCGGATCACGTCGACAAACGCGTTGACGGCAAAGGAATAATGCTGGCAGCTCACACTAAAGTGCGGCACCTGCTCGGATGCGCCCTTGTACTTGCCCTCGAGCAGGTCGGCCTGGTCGAGTACCTGGCGCGCATAGCCCAAGAAGGTCTCGCCTTCCTCGGACACAATGACGCCCTTGTTGGTGCGCTCAAAGATGTGCACACCCATCTCGTTTTCGAGATCGCGAATCGACGCGGTAATCGAAGGCTGCGACACAAAGAGACGGCGCGAGGCCTCGGTAATGCTGCCGCATTCGGCAACTTTGACGACATATCTGAGCTGCTGGAGCTTCATGGCTGTCTCCTTAGCTGTTCGCGAGATTCGCGTCGGCTGCACCCTCCTGACGCATAAACGACGGCATCTCCCCCGTCGCGGCGCAGGCGGCAATCTGATGCAGAGCCCCGGCAACCGCATCATCTGCCGCAGCGCCGATATGCCAGCGTGCGGCAGCCGTGACGGCCTCGTTGGCATTGGCGACTGCAACGGAGTTGGGAACGGCATCGATCATGGGCAGATCGTTATCGGAATCGCCAAATACGGCCACCTCGTCGGGCGTCAGGCCCAAGGCGCGTGCCAGCTCCAGCGCAGCGCAGCCCTTGTCCCAACCATCCGGAAGGATGTCGAACAGGCGCACTCGGTTGTTGGGAAACACAAGCGAGAGTTCCGGCACCTCAACGGCAACGCGCTCGCGTAGCTCCGCGAGCTCCTCACGCGAACGGGCACTCCAGATATTCGCCTTAAACACCGGCGCGCCATCGACGACGGGACGACACGGGGCCTCTTCGCCTTTGAGCCATGCATTGCCGCCCGACTCCATAGCGCGACGCACACGCTCGGGATTGCTCGTCACGCAATAGGCATCGTTACCCCAAAAGTCATCGCCCAGGCTGTAGACTTTTAGAAATGTATCGTCGGTCTCTTGCTCCAAGTAGTCAGCCAAGCGCATAAGAGCGGCGTTGTCGGTTGCATGCGAGGCTACCGCCTCGCCGTCCACAAACATGACCTGGCCATTGCAGAACGCACCGGTCGAAAAGCACTCGGAACAATTTTTGAACATCCAGCCCATCGCGGACGGCTGACGGCCCGAAACCGGGCCAAAGTGCAGACCCGCCGCCTGCATGGCATGAATGCCCTCGATAGCGTAGTCGCTGGCGCCGTCATGCCCAGCCGGAATCAGCGTATCGTCCATATCGGTCAGCACAAGTTTGATCATAGAGTCCCCCCGTCATTTTCACCGCAACCATTGTAACGGTGCGCTAGTATAGGGAACAACAGATTCGATGCGGGAGTGCCGGCGGTGCAAACCACAAGGCTGAGAGGGCATGGGGCCCAATCCTTTGAACC
>USOG01000058.1 GCA_900556365.1 uncultured Collinsella sp. | reverse complement strand
TATATGAACCTTGCAAAAGAGGTGATCAAGCGTGCCTAGTGTAAAGAAACGTGGCGGATTGGGACGTGGACTCAATGCTTTGGTCTCAGAGGCCGAGTATGAGACCGGTGGTTCGGCTGCATCGGCTTCGAATGCCGCATCTGAAATAAAACTACCTATTGAGGATATTGTTCCCAACCCTAATCAGCCGCGAATTCACTTTAACGAAACTGAACTTCGTGAGCTGAGCGAGTCAATCCAAGAACATGGCGTTTTGCAGCCGCTATTGGTTCGCAAGCATGGAAACGGCTATGAGATCATTGCCGGTGAGCGTCGTTACCAAGCGTCAAAACTTGCTGGTCTTGAGGAACTGCCTGTCATCATTAAAGATGTTAATGATGAAGAGATGCTAGCTCTTGCTCTTATCGAAAACCTTCAGCGTTCTGATCTAAATCCCGTCGAAGAGGCTAAGGGCTACCGCCAGCTTATCGATGCCAGCGGTATGACCCAGGAGGCATTGTCAAAGGCTGTAAGCAAGTCACGCTCTGCAATTACAAACTCGCTGCGCCTTCTTGATCTTCCCGAAGTTGTTCAGCAGATGATTTTTGAGGGCAAACTTACTGCTGGTCATGCACGTGCAATTCTTGCAGTTCCCTATGAGGATGCACGAATTCGACTTGCTGAGAAGGTTGTTGCAGAGGGCCTTTCCGTAAGAGCGACAGAAAATCTTGCTCCGTTGTTTTCTGCCGGAGAGACACCTAAGACTCCGAGGCCTGCAACGCCTCAGTCTTTTAAAAAGGCTGCCCGTGTGCTTCGTCAGATTTTTAATACCAACGTGCGTGTGAAGAGCTCGCGAGGAAAGAATAAGATTGAGATTGAGTTTAAAGACGAGGAAGAGCTCTCTCGTATTCTTGGCGAAATGATTCAGTTTGATCAAGGAGACCAAGATGAGGAATAAGATTTTAACTGCGATTGCATTGGCGACAACAGTCGCAGCTGGTGCCTTTGCTGGCTATAAGATTGCGACAGACGATGAGCTTCGAGGTCGTTTGCTTCGTGGTGCGCAGGATATCGTCGATACTTCCAAGAAGAAAATGGATGTTATGACAGAAGATGTTGCTATGCGTACTGCTCAGGTAACGAAGAATCCAAAGATTAATCAAGGTTGGGTTAGCAACCAATGGGAAAATGTAGGCTATTAGGTACCTAACAATTACCCAGTATATTTTGAAGGGTCCTTGTCTGATTCACGAGACAAGGACCCCTTATTTTGCCCGTAAAAATGGGACCAGTAGCAGCAAAGCTAAAATTGTAGTCAATATATGAAACAGTCCCGGTTGCATATCCTGCAACCGGGACTGTTCGATGTTTCACATGAAACGTTTTGGAGTGCGACTCCCCTATGCGTTCTTATGAACTTTGAAGCGCTGCTTCAGCTGTCCGCAAGCGGCGTCAATATCGTTACCACGGGAGTTACGAATCGTGGTCTCGATGCCACGGGACTCAAGACGACGCTGAAGATCCTCAACCTTATGAATCGGCGATGGTTTGAGCGGGCTGCCCTCGATGTCGTTAAGCTGAATGAGGTTAACGTGGCACAGCGTTCCCTCGCAGAAGTCGCAGAGCGCCTGCATCTCGGGATTCGTATCGTTGACGCCTTCAATCATGGCATACTCATAGGTCGGGCGGCGGCCAGTCTTCTCGGTGTAGAGCTGAAGCGCCTCGTGAAGGCGAAGCAGCGTGTACTTCTTAACACCGGGCATAAGCTTGTTGCGCGTCGACTGGATGGCGGAATGCAGGGAAACGGCAAGCGTGAACTGCTCGGGGATGTCGGCAAATTTGCGAATACCGGGAATAACGCCGCTGGTAGAGACGGTGAGGTGTCGAGCGCCGATACCGATGCCATCGGGGTCGTTGAGGATTCGCAGTGCCTTGAGAACCTCGTCGTAGTTGGCAAACGGCTCACCCTGGCCCATAAAGACAACGCTCGTGGCGCGCTCGCCAAAGTCGTTGGATACATGAAGTACCTGGTCGACGATCTCTTGAGCGGTCAGAGAGCGCTTGAGGCCGTTGAGACCGGTAGCGCAAAAGGCGCAGCCCATGCCGCAGCCTGCCTGGGTGGAAACGCAGACGGAAAGCTTGTTGCGACGGGGCATGCCGACAGTCTCGACGGAAACGCCGTCGTGGTACTCGAGCAGATACTTGCGAGAGCCATCTTTGGAAACCTGCTTGGTTTGTTCAGTCGGCGTGTCAAAGGCAAAAGCCTCTTTAAGCTGTTCGCGGAAAGCCTTGGGAAGGTTGGTCATATCGTCAAACGAACAAACGTTCTTCTCAAAGACCCATTCAATGAGCTGCTTCGCGCGGAAGGCGGGCTGGCCAAGTTCGGCCACAAGGTCGCGAATATCGTTTTGGCTCAAGTCGCGAATGTCCTGAGATTTAGTCCTGGGATTCATGGAAGCCTTTCGATTTTGGGGAAACGTAGAGGGTATCGCTACAATATGGTATCAGCTGCAGAAATTATAGAGGAGGAGTCTGCCCATGCCGGGTAAAAGCCTAGAGAACATGCACGTAGCGGTCTTGGCGGGCGGTCATTCCGCTGAGCGCGAGATCTCGCTCAATTCGGGAAAGAACGTCGTGGTTGCCTTGAAGGAGGCCGGCTACACTTCGGTGGAGCTGCTCGACACGGCTGCCGATGATTTTATGGTAACCATGGCGACCGGCGGCTTTGACGTGGCGTTTATCGCCATGCACGGCGCCGGCGGTGAGGATGGCGCCATGCAGGGCGCCATGGAGACCCTGGGTATCCCCTACACGGCCTCGGGCGTGCTTGCCAGCGCCTGCGGTGCCGACAAGGAGGTCTCTAAGCTCCTGTACGCCAAGGCGGGCATTCCTGTTGCCCCCGGCCTCGCGCTCGAGGTGGGCGATGAAGTCGATATCGATCATATCGTCGAGGTTTGTGGCGAGCGCTGCTTTGTGAAGCCGGCCGTCAACGGTTCCAGCTATGGCATTTCCCTGGTCCATGAGCCCTCCGAACTGCCCGCGGCAATCGCCAAGGCGTTTGAGTACGGCGACAAAGTGCTGGTCGAGAAGTGCATCGAGGGTACCGAGATCACCGTCGGCGTATACGGCGAGGACGACGTGCGCGCTCTGCCGATTGTCGAGATTCGCAAGCCCGAGGACTGTGAGTTCTACGATCTGGACGTGAAGTATGTCGACCCTACGGACATCCATCGCATTCCGGCGCAGATTTCGCCCGAGAATTACGCTCGCGCTCAGGAGCTTGCCTGCGCCGCTCACAAGGCCCTCGGTTGCCTGAGTATCTCGCGCAGCGATTTTATCGTGAGCGAGGACGGCCCCGTTATCCTCGAGACCAATACCATTCCCGGCATGACCGATACGTCGCTGTATCCGGATGAGATCCGCCACACCGACGACATGACGTTCCCGCAGGTCTGTGACAGCCTGATCCGTATGGGTCTTCGTCGAGCGGGCATTGCATGCTAATCGAGGACGCGGTTTCGCCAGGAACGCCGCAGTTTGTCATCGACTCCTATGCCACGCTTGCCGAACGCGCCAAAACGCAGTCCTTCGGCCTCATCGAGGAAGATGTGATTGTCCTCGATACCGAGACCACAGGTCTTTCGGTGCAGGACAACGAGCTGATCGAGATCTCGGCGGCCCGTCTTTCGGGCCGCGAGATCGTCGGCCGTTTCGATACCTTCGTGCATCCCAAGCAGCTGATTCCCGCCGAGATTACCGAGCTCACGAGCATTACAAATGCCGATGTGGCAGATGCCCCGTCGGCCGTTGAGGCCGTCGCCGCTCTCGCCGATTTTGTCGGTGGTTGCCCGGTGATCGCACATAACGCCACGTTCGACCGCTCGTTTATCGAGTCGGTCAAAGGCGGCGTCAACGTGAGCGATATTTGGATCGATTCGCTGGCACTGTCGCGCATCGCGCTTCCGCGCCTGGCCTCGCACAAGCTGTCTTTTATGGCCGATCTGTTTGGCTGTGACTCGGTATCACACCGTGCCAATGCCGACGTCGACGCCCTGTGTGGCGTATGGCGCGTGTTGCTCGTGGCGCTCACCGACTTGCCCCAGGGCCTCATGGCGCGCCTAGCCGACATGCATCCGGATGTGCCTTGGTCCTATCGTCCTATCTTCTCATTCTTGGCGGGGCAGAACCCTGGTTCTATCTTCTCTCTCAGCGCCGCTCGTACTGACGTTCTCAAGGCCGATCGCGCCGACGATCGGGTGGACGCCGACGAACTGCCGGTCCTCAAGATGCCGAGTCGTGAGGAGATTGAGGCAGACTATGCGCCAGGTGGCCTGGTCAATCGCATGTACCCCACCTACGAGCCGCGTGATGAGCAGATCGCGATGGCGCTCGAGGTCCGCGATGCGCTGGTCACGGGCACTCATCGTGTAATTGAGGCGGGCACGGGCGTCGGCAAATCGATGGCCTATCTGGTGCCTTTTGCCGAGGCGGCACGCCGTAACAACATCACGGTTGGTATTGCGACCAAATCGAACAATCTTGCCGACCAGCTCATGTACCATGAGCTGCCAAAACTTGCCGAGCAACTGGAAGGTGGTCTGTCATTTTGCGCTCTCAAGGGGTATGACCACTATCCGTGCCTGCGCAAACTTGAGCGCATGAGCCGCGGCCAGGTCGAGATTACCACCAAGCGCGATCCGGCGGACACGCTCACGGCGGTCGCGGTCATTATGGCGTACGTTTGCCAATCAGCCGATGGCGACCTCGACTCACTTGGCATTCGGTGGCGCAGCGTCAACCGCCCCGACTTTACGACGGCCTCGCGCGAGTGTGCTCGTCGCCTCTGCCCGTTTTTCCCTGATAAATGTTTGGTCCACGGCGCTCGCCGTCGTGCGGCGCATGCCGATGTGGTGGTCACCAACCATTCCCTGCTGTTCCGCAATGTTGCGGCCGAGGGCAGGATTTTGCCTCCGATTCGTCATTGGGTAATCGACGAGGCCCATTCTATCGAGCGCGAGGCGCGCCGTCAGTGGGCGCGCGTGGTGTCGGCGGACGAATCACGCGTTCTGTTTGAGCGCCTGGGTGGCTCGAGCACCGGCGCGCTAAGCCAGGTCTCCCGTGATTTGGCAACCTCCGAGGGCTCTACGCTCTATCTGGGCCTTACTGCCAAGGCGACGTCGACGGTTGCGCGCGCGAGCATGGCAATCGCCGACGTGTTCGATGGCGTTCGCGAGCTCGGCCGCCGTGCCCGTGGGGGTTATGACAATGCCAATCTATGGATTGGCCCCGAGCTGCGCGAATCTGACGACTGGCATGATTTCTTACCGTCGGCCTACACTGCCATCGACGCATTGGAACAAGCTGACAAGAGCATCGACGCGCTGGTGCAAGCCGTCGCCGCCGACAAGCCCGAGGTTGTTGTCGACCTGGGTGATATCTCGCGCCGCCTGCACGAGCTGGCCGAGAACCTCAAACTCATCATTGATGGCACCGATGAACACTACGTGTATTCACTGCAGGTCAATCGCAGGTTGCGTGCCGGCGGAGAGTCAATGACCGCAGAGCGCATCGACATTGGCGAGGCCTTGGCAACCGAGTGGCTGCCCGAGGTTCACACGGCTATCTTTGCCTCGGCGACCATGACGGTGTCCAAAAGCTTTGAACACTTTAACCACGCGGTCGGCCTCGATCGCATCGGTGCTTCAACATCCTCATCGTTGCACTTGGACTCGAGCTACGACTTCGATTCGAACATGGCTGTAGTCGTTGCGGGCGATATCCCCGATCCGCGGGATCGTGAGAGCTATCTTACGGCGCTCGAGCGCGTGCTGGTCGACGCCCATCTTGCCATGGGCGGATCGGTGCTCACACTGTTCACCAATCGGCGCGACATGGAAGACCTGTACGCCCGCGTTGAGCCCAAGATGGCCCGTGCGGGTCTGGAGCTCAACTGCCAGCAGCGCAACTCATCTCCTCGTCGCCTGCGCGACCGGTTTATCAACGAGCCGACCTCGTCGCTTTTTGCTCTTAAGGCCTTTTGGGAGGGATTCGACGCCAGCGGCGAGACGCTGCGCTGCGTCATCATTCCCAAACTGCCGTTCTCGAGCCCTACGGACCCGCTCTCGTGCGAGCGCAACCTGCGCGAAGACCGCGCTTGGGCGCGCTATTCGCTGCCCGAGGCGGTGCTCGAGGTCAAGCAGGCGGCCGGCCGCCTTATCCGCTCGTCGACCGATTGCGGCGTGCTGATTCTGGCCGACCCGCGCCTGGTGACGAAGGGCTACGGAAAGAAGTTCTTAACGTCGCTGCCCACGAGCTCCTACCAGCGCATCGAATCGGCGCAGATCGGGCACTATCTGCAACTGTGGCGCGCACGCCACGAGCGGCGGCGCTAAAGCGGACAGACGAGGGTTTTTGCCATATCGCACAGACGCTTTGACAGGGCGGGGTCATCCAAGATGCGGATGGCTCCGCCCGCTGCAATTATCTGGCTCAGTAGCCAACGCTCGGAGCCGTAATGCACGGTTACCGTTGCCATGTCTGCTCCGCTGCGCTCGATTAGGGTGATGCCGGCCCAGTCCAGATGCTCCGCCATATCGAATGGCATCAAGAGCTTTGCGCTATGCTGCGTCCGGGCAAGGGAATCGTGGAGGGATGCGACGTCCGGTGCGTGAGGCACGACGGAGTCTTCCGTCAAGGCGAGTCCCTCGATTTTATCCATGCGATAGGTGCGCTGCTCATCGACTGCGATGTCCCAGGCAATCAGGTATGTTTGGTCGCCGTTTGCCGTAATGCGCAAGGGGTCGACCAGACGCTCGCGTGGCCGTGCATCGTCCATCGAGCGATACGAGATACGGCAGCGAACGCCGTCCTGAATGGCGCAGCTCAGCTGCTGCCAGTGCGACCCGTGGTTGACGGTGTCAAAGACGCGCTGGTTATAGCCAAGCTCTTCGGGTAGAAGGGCATGTCGAATCCGAGCTGCCGTCTGCGGCTCGATCCCCAACGATTCAAGTTCGTGGTTGAGCACAGCGCCCTCGGCGGCACTCAGGCGCAGCGGTAGCACACGCCCGGCGTCACCGGTGAGGACCACATGCTCGCCGTGGCATTCGCAGATGATGCGCGCGCCCGATTCTCGATCAGCGAGCGTCGAGACGATCTCGAGAATCTCGTCGAGCGATACCCCCGTGATGTCAAAGCGACTGCAAATATCGGTTCGTGTCATGCCGCTCTCGCCGGCGGCGTAGAGGGCCTCCATGATGTCGATGGCGCGCGAGAGTCTCTGCTCGCTGGTGAGTTTACGCACGGGCATGCTCGTGCACCGTCCTTTCAATGAGGTGGTTCCACGCCTGTTTGAGCGATTTGGGGGCCACGGGCCTCATGCCGTCCATGGCGTGGGCCATGCAAAATGAGGCGGCGGCTTCAAGGTCGCGCACGTCAACGGTCCAGGTCCATCCTGCATCGGTGTGTGCGAGCTCACCTCGCCCACGCGTGAGGCCGTTGATCATATCGATCTGCGTCTGAGGGGCGAACGAGAACGTAGCTGCAACGGGCGGTCGGTCGGCAAAATCGAATTCAAAGAACAGATAGTCGTTGAGATTGAAGTCCGCAGGGATGGCGTAGGCCTTCGAAGGACGCCAAGCGCGAACGATACGGTCACAGCGGAATGTCCTGATGTCGTCGGTGGCATTGTCGAGGCCGCAGAAATACGCCACGCCCTCGCGCTCGAACATGCCGTAGACGCGGACGGTACGCTCTTTCTGCTCGCCGCGTCCGTTCTGATATAAAAATCGCAGCGCACAACGCTCGGCAAAGGCGCTCCAAACCGCATCGACGGTGGGAGAGCGGCTGATCGGCGCCTCGTCTACCGTCGTCCTGCCGGTGAGATAGGCAATCTTGGAGCGAATATCGGCAAGCGGTGCGGCAAAGGTGGATGAGCCGGCCGCTAGTGTCTGGTCGATGGCGTTGAGCAGGATATCGGCGTCGTCTGCGGTAATGA
>USOG01000057.1 GCA_900556365.1 uncultured Collinsella sp. | reverse complement strand
ATACGAAGGGAGTTCCGTATGGCCGAACTTACTGACCGCTTCGGGACCATGGTGTTCTCTGAGGAAGTCATGAAGGATTACCTCCCCAAGGACATTTGGAAGCGCCTTGCTGCAACCCTCGAGGACGGTGAGCCGCTCGACCTGGATGTGGCCAACGCCGTTGCCCATGCCATGAAGGTCTGGGCCATCTCCAAGGGCGCTACGCATTACGCCCACTGGTTCCAGCCGCTTTCGGGCATTACTTCCGAGAAGCACGATAGCTTCCTCGAGCCCAACCACGACGGCACCGCCATTACCAAGTTTACGGGCAAGAACCTCATCCAGGGCGAGCCCGATGCTTCCAGCTTCCCCAACGGCGGCCTGCGCGCCACCTTCGAGGCCCGTGGCTACACCGCTTGGGATCCCACTAGCCCCGCCTTTATCAAGGACGATGTCCTGTGCATCCCCACGGCTTTCTGCTCCTATACGGGCGAGGCCCTGGACAAGAAGACCCCGCTGCTGCGCTCCATGACCGCGCTCTCGCGTGAGTCCAAGCGCGTTTTGGCGCTGTTTGGCAAGACACCCAAGAAGGTCGTTCCTTCCGTGGGCGACGAGCAGGAGTACTTCCTGATCAAGAAGGACGCCTACCGCAAGCGCAAGGACCTGGTTATCACCGGCCGCACGCTCTTTGGTGCCGCTCCCTGCAAGGGTCAGGAGCTCGAGGAGCACTACTTTGGCGCTATCCGCCCCACCGTCTCGGCCTATATGAAGGACCTAGACAACGAGCTGTGGGCGCTCGGCATTCCTGCCAAGACCAAGCACAACGAGGTTGCCCCCTGCCAGCATGAGCTCGCTCCCGTCTACGGCGAGGTCAACGAGGCCATCGACCAGAACCTGGTCATGATGGAGAAGATGAAGCTCATCGCCTCCCGTCACGATCTGGTCTGCCTGCTGCACGAGAAGCCGTTCGAGGGTATCAACGGTTCGGGCAAGCACAACAACTGGTCGCTTGGCACCGAGTCCGAGAATCTGCTCGATCCGGGTGACACCCCGCTCGACAACCTGCAGTTCATCGTCTTCCTTACCGCGGTGATCGAGGCTGTCGATAACTATCAGGAGCTCCTGCGCGCTTCCGTCGCCTCGGCCGGCAACGACCATCGTCTGGGCGCCAACGAGGCTCCTCCGGCGATTGTGTCCATCTTCCTGGGCGACCAGCTTACCGAGGTCGTCGAGAAGATCATCGACGGCAAGGCTTCCGTCCATGCCACGCGCGGCGTGCTCGACTTGGGCGCCGACACCCTGCCCAAGCTGATGCAGGACAACACCGACCGCAACCGCACCTCCCCGTTTGCCTTCACCGGCAACAAGTTCGAGTTCCGTGCCTGCGGCTCCGAGCAGAACGTCTCCGACTCCAACCTGGTGCTCGATGCCGCCGTGGCCAAGTCGCTCAAGTCCTTCGCTGACGCGCTTGAGGGCACGCCCGAGGATAAGTTCCAGGACGCCGCGCTCGAGTACTGCAAGAAGGTCCTGACCGACCACCAGCGCATCCTCTTCTCCGGCGATGGCTACTCCGACGAGTGGCCCGTCGAGGCCGAGAAGCGCGGCCTTGCCAACAACAAGACCACGGCCGACGCCCTGCCCGCCTTTGTTTCCGATAAGGCCATTGCGCTCTTTGAGGAGACGGGTGTCCTGACCAAGGCCGAGGCCCAGTGCCGCTACGACTGCAAGCTCGAGAAGTACAACAAGCTTATGAACATCGAGGCCACCACGATGGTTCGCGAGGCGCGTCGTACCTATCGCCCGGTCATTACCGCCTATGCCACCAAGGTCGCTAAGGGCCTTGAGACTATCCGCGCCGCCGGCGCCGAGGCCGCCATGCAGTGTGAGCAGAACACGCTCAACAAGCTCTGCAACGGCATCACCACCATCAACGACTCCATCAAGGCGCTCGACGCCGTGCATCAGAAGGCCGAGGGCCTCGATGGTCAGGAGCAGGCCAACGTGTACGCGCACGAGGTCGTTCCCGCTATGGATGCGCTGCGCGCCGCCGTGGATGCGATGGAGGAGATCGTGGCCGCCGACTACTGGCCGGTCCCGACCTACGACGACATCCTGTTCTACGTGTAGAGCGTAACTGACATATCGTCACGGTATTGAGCCGGGGTCCGCATCATTCGGGCCCCGGTTTTTGTTTGCGAAGGACGCTTTGAAGTCCGTTTTGCAACTGATTCGCCCACGTAATAAGGGGTCGTGGGCAAAAAACGTCAAATATGAGTACTGTCACAAGTCCTGTAGCATTATCTTTTTGCAAAATATGCAGTGTTACGCAACATGTGTCCAAGTACTTAGCCGATAAACGTCTGCAATTTTTCCGCCGTAGGACGCCTGACGGCTAAATCGCCTTCTGAAGGCATGAAATCGCTGTTACTAAAATGGTAACAGTACTCATATTTGCTATTTTTTGCCCACAGGCCTTGCGATGATGCCGGGATCCGCACCCTGCCGGGTTCGAATCCCGGCACATGGGCAGCAAAAAGCCCGCTACCGAATTGGTAACGGGCTTCACATCTCAAATGGTGCCCCCAGCGGGATGTCCGCGGGCGGCTGGCGCCGCCCGCCTTCGCTGCGTCGCTTCGCTCCTTGCGTGCTGCGCTGGAAAACGCTTCGCGTTTCCTCAGCTCCGCACCCTGTCGGGTTCGAATCCCGGCGTTGGGGAAGAAAAAAGCCCGTCACCGAATTGGTAACGGGCTTCAGATTTCAAATGGTGCCCCCAGCGGGATTCGAACCCGCGATATCCACCTTGAAAGGGTGGCGTCCTTGGCCGCTAGACGATGGGGACAGCGGGAAAGAGTATAGCAGACTTTTTTAGCCGTTCACATATCGTTGGCAAACTGAAAAACCACCACAAAGGTGCCTGTCCCCTTTGTGGCGGTTGGGGCGTTAGGGGAGGAGCTTCATGGCGGCGTCGTGGGCGGCGCGCTCGTAGGTGTCGTCGAGGGGCTTGAGCGGCAGCAGGGCTGTGGCCTGCGCATCGCCGCGCCGCTCGAGGGCATGCGCGATCAGCCAGTCGGCGAGTTCGGGGTTCTTGGGCAGTGCCGGTCCGTGCAGGTACGTGCCGATGACGCCCTTGTAGATGAGGCCCTCAAGGCCATCATCGCCGTTGTTGCCGGTGCCCGCGACGACGGACGTTCCGAGCGGCGTTGCCTCCGCGTCGAGCAGGGTGCGACCTCCATGGTTCTCGAATCCCACAAAGGGCTCGGGTGCCAGGTCGGTCCTGACGGCGACGTTGCCGATCAGGCGATCGGAGCCGCGTACGGTTTCGGCGGCAATGACCCCCAGACCCTCGATGCGATCATCGCCCATATAGTACGAACGGCCGAGCAGCTGATAGCTGCCACAGATAGCGAGCAGCGAGCCGCCGTCCTCAACATAGGCCGCGACCTTGTCTTTTTGAGCGAGCAATTCATGTGCCACAGCCAGCTGATCGCGGTCGGAGCCACCGCCCATCATGACGATGTCGGCATCGGTCAGATCAAGCGTTTCGCCCATACGGACCTCGTCTACACGCGCGGGAATGCCACGCCAGGCGCAGCGGCGCTCGAGCGCGATAACATTGCCGCCGTCGCCGTAGAGGTTAAGGGCATCGGGATACAGGTAGACGATGCGCAGCGGGCGCGAAAGCTCGACTGGCGCGATGCCGACAGGAAGAGCGCCGCCGTTGGCACGGGCTACGGCGTGGGCAGCAACCGTGGCTGCATCGGCACCCTTCAGTCCGTCGAGCTCCTTGACCAGCGGCGGGAAGGCCGTGTAGTTGGCGACGGCGTAGAAGGTGTCATCGGCGGCCTCGTCTGCCACGGCGCCAATTGCCTGCGCGACGTCCGAGATAATCGCGGCATCGATGCCGGCGTACTTGAGGCGCACCTGCATGTCGTGTGCGCGCGTGCCGCCGGCAAAGGCGACAAGTCCCGGCGTGTCGGCGATGCGCTCAAAGTCGACGTCGTAGATCCACGATACATCGTGGCCGTCGGCATCGTTGTCGTTGAGGAAGAAAGCGCAGAGTCTGCCGCCTGCCGTCTTGATGGACTGGATTTGTCGATCGAAGCCTACGGGATTCTTGGCCAGGTTGGCCTCGACGGTGCGGTCGGCGATATCCCAGCGGCCCATGCGTCCGCCGGCGGGCACATAGGCATCGAGCGTAGGCTGTAGAAGCGCCGTATCCACGCCCAACTCGTGCGCGGCAAAGAAGGCGGCGGCAACGTTGTAGACCATGTACAGGCCGTTGTAGCGCGTGGCGATGTGTGCGGCAGCCGCGTCGGGCGCAGATCCAAACACCAGGTCAAAGCCGTAGCCGTCGCAGCCGAGCTCCACGCCCGTCACGCGACGGACAAGCCCAGGGCGGGCCCAGCCGCACGAGGGGCAATGGTATGCGCCAAGCTGTCCGTACTGCACATAGTCGTACTCCAACGGCGCGTTGCACTGTGAGCAAAAGCGCGAGTCGCTAATACGGTCGGACTCGGTGTCGGTGGCGCCGTCGATGCCAAAGGCGATGCTTGCATTGGGAACGCGCGCGGCAATCGAGGCGCACAACGGGTCGTCGGCGTTGTAGATGAGCGTTGTCGTCGGAGAGAGCTCCAACGCATGGGCGATGACGTCTTGGGTATGGTCGATCTCGCCGTAGCGGTCTAGCTGGTCGCGGAACAGGTTGAGCAGCACAAAGTACGTCGGCTTGAGCTTGGGCAGGACGCGCACGGTGTAGAGCTCATCGCATTCAAAAACGCCCACGCGCTTGCCGCTGTCAGTGTGCTTAAGGCCACTGCGGGCCTCGAGCAGAGCACCCACCACACCGGGCTCCATATTGTTGCCGGCACGGTTGCACACCACGGTAGCGCCGCTGGCGGCAACGGCGTCGGCGATGAGGTTGGAGGTGGTGGTCTTGCCATTAGTACCGGTGATCACCACGCTGCGGTCGACAAGGCCGGCGAGGTCGCTCAGCAGCTCGGGGTCGATCTTCATGGCGATGCGGCCGGGGAGTACGCCGCCCTGGCGCTTAAGGACGGAGCGCAGCCCCCAGCGGGCGATATCGCTCGAGGTGCAGGCAAGAGATGAGCGGAGGTTCATGAAACCGTTCCTAACGTAAACGACATGGTCGGGTCGAGTGCGTCGCTAAAAGCCGTAGCGGCGCGCAAATTCCTGGGCAAGCTGCGATACGTCTTCGCAGGCATTGGCCCAGGGGGCAAAGTCGGGGGTATCCGAGATAATGCCGTCCGCTTCCCAAACGGCCTGGTGCGAAAGATCCCAGGGATCGCGTGGCTCGGGCCGGCAGGGAAGGTACGGCGTCTGGTACATGGGGTTCAGCAAGAAGAACGCGCCGCCCTCGCAGCGGTTGGCAAACTCGCGCAGCGCGCGTGTCGCCGGGCGCATCTTGTTTGTTTTGAACAGCAGAATCGTGCGGGCGAGCAGATACCAAGGAGAGTTCTCGAGTGCGTCTGCCCCGATCTCTTCCTCGAGCTGGTGGGCTAGGGCAAAAAAGCCGTCCTCGTCTTCCAGACGAGCGAGGGCGAGCAACACGGTGCCTGCGGCTCGGGTGGGATAGCCTTCTGCCTTAAGGACGCGGCGGGCGTAGTTGGCGGCAGCGCGGTAGCGGGCGCTCGCCATGCACAGCTGCGAGATGGCCTCGAGCGTGTGGAGCCACCCGATAAGAGCCGGCTCGCTCACGGTAAGGTCTGCCGCGGTGACACCGTCGGCCAAAACATTATTGGCCCAGTAGTGCGGGGCCTCCATGTCGAACCCGGGCACGCTTTGCTGCAGGTAATCGGCCGTGGTCGCCTCGAGCTTCATCAGATCGCCCAGGCAGGCGTCGACGGGCGTGTCCGCCAAAATGATGGCGAGCAGCTGGGCATCGAGGACATGCGCATCGATGCGGACGATCTTGAGCAGCTCATCACGCATATCGTCGAACAGGCGGTTGCGCGTCTGCTCAAATTCCTCGTCGCTGCCCATGTCCTCGATGCGATGGAGCTCGTCGAGCAGGTGGCGATGAACGCCGGCATAGGACAGCAGCGCCTGGGCATGCTCGGACTGCGCATACTTATGAGGGTTGACGTTCACGTCGTTATGGACAAGCTCGCGTGCTGTATCGGTGAGCTCGGGGTGCGACGCCAGATAGGTGCGCTCCAGGTAGGCGGGGATGTAGACGCTCGGATCCATTAGAGGTCTCCTCCCTTAAACGGCAAACCCTGCTCGGCCGCCCGCAGTATGCGCTCATCGATTTGGGAACGCACGATATCGTTGGTGGCGACCCAGACGGCAAAGCTAGCGTTGTCGGGGGCGCCCAGGCCCTCCTGCAGTACCGGCGTCGCCTCGGACAGCGCGAGGACAAGCTCGTCGGTGGAGCCCGCACCCACGTTGACGCGGGCATAGACGCCATCGGGAAACTCGGTTTGGAAGTAGAGTGCCTCGGCTGCGTGCGGACACGAGCGCGCAAGGATGCGCAAGTAGTGCTCGGCGCCCTCGTAGTCCAGCTCGCGCCAGGCAGCGCTCATCAGCGCGATGAGCGTCCACGGGTCCAAGTCGCGCTCAGCGTCCTTGGGACGGCGGCGCAGCGGGCTATTCGCGAGGTACGGCACGGAGTGGGCAGAGCGAAATCGCTTGAGCTCCTCGGCGGGGTATTCGAGCTTTGCCATGGCGAGCATTGCGGTGTGGCGGACACCAGCGGGGTCGTTGGGCGCAAAGTCCAAGCTGCGATTCGCGGCTTCGAGCGACATGCGGTAGCGTCCGCTAATGAGCGCGCGCGATGCCAAGGCGGCAAGCCAGCGCAGGTAGGGGCGGCGGATAAGGTCGCCAGCGGCCTCGCGCTCGTAGGGGTCCTGCGCCGAGGCGATCTTGAGCGCCAGATCGTGCTCCACCTCGTCGCACTTGGACACCAGATACTGCACGTATTCCTCGTTGGATTCGGCGGTGAGCGCCGTCAGCATGCGCTGGGCATCCCAGTTGGCCGGGTCGAGTGCGGCTGCCTCGCGGAGCATGTTCTCGGCTGCGGCTTCTTCTTGCTCTGCCTGGGTATCGTCGGGGATAAAGGGAATGCGGTAGTCGACAGCCTCGACCACCTTGGCAATGAGGTGCCCGGCGCGGTCGCGGTCGTGCACGATGAGCGGTGCGGGGTTGCGGGTGAATTGTTCCATCAGACGCTCTACGGCGGCAGCGTCGGTGAGCGGGATATTGTCGCGGCGCAAGGCCTCAAGAACGAGGCGATGGCAATCCTCTTGAATGGGATCGAATGCCATGGAGCCTCCTTTGCTGCGGTTAGGGTTCAAATATCTCTATATAAGGTTCTAGTTTACCCGCATGTGGCACACCGGGGGTGCCGCACTTGGACTTGCACCTTTGCACCACGAAGACGGATGTCGCACAAATGTCGGCACCTTGGACGACCGAGTGGTATCACGGTGCCGCAAACGGTCGATTTTTGGCGGCGAACGGTGCATATTTTGGAGGGGCACTGTCCTGCCCGGGATATGTAGTCAACCTTGATAAAACGTTTGCCCAGCTTGGGAGTATGGATGCCGCACAAGGGTCTTCAGGGATAGAAAAAACGTTTCATCATTGGCGGCTTTAGGTGAATAACTGACCAACCAGAACGGTAAAATAGTGTTTGTCTGAGCGTTGAGACGTTTAGACATCGCGCATTGTCATCGCCGGCAACGCGCAAACCGGTCCTAACGGAGCCAATTGGGTGCTCCGTTATATACGCAAGTCTAAGAGGGGCTTGTTTAGGAGGCACAGTATGGGACGTTTTACCAATCCTCGCGATCTGTACTTTGGTGAGGGCGCTCGCCACGAGGTGAAGAACCTCAAGGGCAAGAAGGCCATCATCGTTTCTGGCGGCAGCTCTATGCGCCGCGGCGGGTTCCTGCAGGACGTTGAGGCCGACCTTAAGGAAGGCGGTTTCGAGGTCAAGCTGTTCGAGGGCGTCGAGTCCGACCCGTCCATCGAGACGGTCATGAAGGGCGCCGAGGCCATGCGCGAGTTCGAGCCCGACTGGATTATCGCCATCGGCGGCGGCTCGCCCATCGATGCCGCTAAGGCCATGTGGGTCTTCTACGAGTATCCCGAGGAGTCCT
>USOG01000056.1 GCA_900556365.1 uncultured Collinsella sp. | reverse complement strand
GGCGCGATCACCAAGGCCGGCAACAAGCACCTGAGGAAGACGCTGGTCGAGGCCGCGTGGCACTACCTGACGTGCTCGGGGCGGCCGAAGGGCCTCGCCAAGGGCCAGGCCCCGGACCGGGGCGCCCGGAGGCATGCCGCCAAGGGCGTGCGGAGGCTGGTCGAGAGGCGGGAGGCGCTGCTCGCGCGCGGGGTCCACGGCAACAAGGCGAACGTGGCCACGGCGCGCGAGCTCGCCTGCTGGGTATGGGCGGTCGGCCTCATGGCCGAGGAGGCGTAGGGGGGCGGTCCCCCGCACATAAGCCAGTCACCCCGGAAGCGGTTCGATCCGAAGCCGTTGAGGCGAACCTCAGGTCCCTTTTCTGCGAGCGCCCAGGGCGCCACACGCGTGCACAGACTGTCGGTTCGACGTAGAAGCCTCAGCCGTAGCAACGGATTGCCCAGCGAGAGATCGCCGCGGGCGGATATTAAACTGCAAAGACGAGCGTCGGTAAGACACGCCGAGGTCGCCGCGGACGGGTTGATATAGGGAGAGGGCCTGACCCCATATCGTTGGGGCCAGGCCCGATTTTGCCTCTTGACAATGTCCTGCTCATATTAAAAGGAACGTCCCCAAGTGCCGGCTCAGCCCCACCTTAGAAGTGGCGGCGGATGGCGTCGACCATGCCCTGCGGCGTGGTTTGGCCGAGCACGTCGGCTGCGGCATCGGCGTCCATAAAGATGTTCATGAGCGCCTGCAGGGCCTCGACCTGACCGCCCGGCTCTGCGATGCCCAGATTGATGACGATCTGCGCCGGCACCGGAGCGCCCATGCCCGCCATAGCGTTAAATGTCACGGGCGCGGCGGGCTTCACCACCGCGATATAGGGCTTGGCCACAAATCCCGGATCGGTATGCGGAATGGCAATGTTTGCCGCCGGCATGGCAAGACCCGTGGGATAGGCATCCTCGCGCGTGCGAACGGCGTCGAGCCAACCGTCGGCAATGTAGCCGCGCGGGGCAAGCTCACCCTCGAGCCGCGCAAACACCTCGCCCGGCGTCGCGCACTCCCAATCAAAAAACACCAGCTCAGGCGTAAACAGCGCTTCGTTATCCGCCATGCGCTCACCTCTCTCACCTAGTCACCTGGGACGTTCTTAAACGACTAGTCATTCAAGAACGTCCCCAATGACTAGTCGTTAAAGACCGTCCCCGATGACTACCCAAAACAAAAGGTGGTCACGCGCGCCTTGGCGCCAATGACCACCCTGACTACTCGGCTAAATTGTACTGTGCGCCGCTAGCCGCGAGGCGCGTCAATTGCGACCTTGCCGCTCTCCAGCACGTGAACGCGGCCGTCGGCGAGCATCTGCACGACCTCGGGATACAGCACGTGCTCGATCGCGTGGATGTGCTCCTCGAGTGTGTCGACATCCCAGCCTTCCTCGACAGTCAGCGCGCGCTGGGCGATGATGGGGCCGTTGTCGTAGATCTCGTTGGCAAAGTGCACGGTCACGCCGGTCACCTTGACACCGCGCGCAAACGCGTCGTCGATCGCATGGGCACCGGTAAAGCTCGGCAGCAGCGCCGGATGCAAGTTGACCACGCGGTTGGGAAACGCCGCCAGCAGAGGCGTGTGCACCATGCGCATGTAGCCGGCCATGACCACATACTCGCAGCCGCGCTCGAGAAGCTCGTGCGCGATGATCTCGTCGGCGGCAATAGGGTCGGCATAGACATCCTTGGACAGCGTGAGCGTCTGGATGCCCGCGCGCTCAGCGCGCTGCAAACCCTTAGCCGAAGGACGGCTCGACACCACAAGCTCAATCGAAGCGTTGAGCTTGCCGGCGGCGATCAGATCGATCAGCGCTTGCAGGTTGGTACCCGAACCGCTGATGAGCACACCGATCTTGAGCGGCTCGGCCGTATCGGTGCCGGTCGGACGGGTGTAGGGCACAAAGCCCAGGCTCTCGGCGGCAGCCATCTGCTCGTTAGCGCTCATCGGAGTACACGACCTTACCGGAACCCTCGACGCACTCGCCCACGCGGAACGGCTTCTCGCCCAGCGCGACCAGGGCCTCGGTAACCGCGGCCTCGTCCTCGGGGGCGACGATCAGGCACAGGCCAACGCCCATGTTGAAGGTCTTGCATGCCTCGTTGGGCGCGAGCTCGGCCTGGCGCGACACGTAGGTGATGACGGGCGGAACGTCCCAGCCCATCTCGGCACCGTTGCGGGTGACCACAGCGTCGACGTCGTCGGCGAGCGCGCGGTTGAGGTTCTCGGTAATACCGCCGCCGGTGATGTGGGCAATAGCATGCACGTTGGCGCCGCCGCGGAGCAACTCAAGAATCGGCTTGACATAGATGCGCGTGGGGGCCAGCAGGGCGTCAGCCAGCGAAGCGCCACCGAGCTCCTCGAGCGGACGGCTCAGCTCCTCGGCCTTAGCGGCGGCCTCGGGCGTACCCGGCTTAATGCCGTCGACGCCGATGACCTTGCGCACGAGCGAGTAGCCGTTGGAATGCACGCCGGTGGAGGGCAGGCCCAGAATCACGTCGCCGGGGCGGACGTTCGCGGGGTCGAGCATCTTGGGGCGGTCGACGACGCCCACGGTAAAGCCGGCGAGGTCGTAGTCGGCGGGAGCCATAACGCCGGGGTGCTCGGCCATCTCGCCGCCCACGAGCGCGCAGCCCGCGAGCTTGCAGCCGTCGGCCACACCCTTGATGATCTTTGCCATGTGCTCGGCCTCAATGTGGCCGATGGCAACGTAATCCAGGAAGAACAGCGGCTCGGCGCCCGAAGCCAAAATGTCGTTGACGCACATGGCGACCAGGTCCTGGCCCACCGTCTCGTGACGGTCCATGATCTGGGCGAGCACGAGTTTGGTGCCCACGCCGTCGGTACCGCTGATCAGAATCGGGTCTTCCATATCCTTAAGCGCGGCGGCCGAGAACAGGCCACCGAAGCCGCCGATGCCGCCGATAACCTCGGGGCGATTGGTGTCCTTGACCATCTGCTTAATCGCGTCGACGGCGCGGCCGCCCTCGGCGGTATCGACGCCGGCATCCTCATACGTCACATGCTTGCTGTCGCTCATCTGAGCCTTCCTCTCCCACTACCGTGGCGCCGCGCGGGCGCCAAACGGTGCTCATAGTTGCGTTCATTTCGGCGTGTGCCATAACAGCACACGCCGTCATATCAACAAAACAGCAGGTAAAACCTACCAGAATAAACCTGTCCCTACATGGCAGGCTTTAGGCCTCGCCGTGCTCCTCTTCCCAGCTGCGGTCGTCGTATTTCTCGACCACGGCGTCGTCGTCAAAGTGCAGCGGCTTATCCAGGTTGCGGGGCTTAAAGCCCTCCATAAACTTATCGCGGCCAAAGCTCTCGGGAATCGCCACGGGGTAGCGGCCGGTAAAGCACGCATCGCAGTAGCCGCCCTTGGGCATGACCTTCAGCAGGCCCTCGACCGAAAGGAAAGCCAGCGAATCGGCGCCGATGTACTCGCAAATCTCGTCGACCGTTTTGTTGGCGCTGATAAGCTGCGACTGCACGTCGGTATCGATACCGTAGAAGCACGGCCAGATGACCTCAGGCGAGTTGATGCGGATGTGAATCTCCTTGGCGCCGGCGTTGCGCAGCATCTTGACGAGCTGCACCATGGTGGTGCCGCGCACGATGGAGTCGTCGATGACGACCAGGCGCTTGCCCTCGATGTTGTCGCGCAGCGGGTTGAGTTTCATGCGCACGCCCATGGCGCGCAGCTCCTGCGTAGGCTCGATAAACGTACGGCCCACATAGCGGTTCTTGATAAGGCCCTCGCCAAAGGGAATGCCGCTCTCGTGCGAATAGCCCTCCGCGGGGGGCAGGCCGGAGTCGGGCACGCCGATGACCAGGTCGGCCTCGACGGGCTCCTCGTGTGCCAGCTGACGGCCCATGTCGTAACGGCAGGCGTAAACGCTCTTGCCGTTCATGATGGAGTCGGGGCGGGCAAAGTAGACCTGCTCAAAGATGCAGTTAGCAGGCTCTTCGGCGGCAGGCACGCCCTGCTCGGACACCAGACCCTCGGCGCTGATGCGCAAGATCTCGCCGGGACGGACGTCGCGGACGTACTCGGCGCCCACGATGTCGAGCGCACAGGTCTCGGAAGCAACGACCCAGCCGCCGGCGCGCGTGACATGAACGGCGGAGTCGACCGTAGCGGCGCCGTCCTGCGACGGCAGCTGCGAAACGGATGCGGCATCGGCCTGGTCCAGACCCTCGTCCACCAGCTTGCCCAGCACGAGCGGGCGAATGCCGTGCGGATCGCGGAATGCGTAGAGCGCCTGCTCGTTGATGAGCGTCATGGCGTAGCCGCCGCGCACGAGCTCCATGGTCTTGCGAATGCCCTCGCGCAGGTGGCCCGTACGCTGGGTAAAGTAGCCGATAAGCTTGGTCGCGACCTCGGAATCCGAATTGGAGAGGAACGGCACGCCCAGCTCGATCAGCTGGCGGCGCAGCTCGTCGGTGTTGACCAGAGTGCCGTTGTGAGCAAGCGCGATGATGACGCTGTTGATGGTAGAAAGATGCGGCTGAGAGGCTTCCCAGCTCTTGGCGCCGGCGGTGCCATAGCGCACGTGGCCCACGGCCAGCTGGCCGGAGAGCGTCGACAGGTCGGCGTTGGAGAACACGCGATCGAGCAGTCCCAGGTCTTTGCGAACCATAACCGTGCCGCCATCACCCACGGCGATTCCCGCCGATTCCTGGCCGCGATGCTGCAGCGCGCGCAGACCAAAGTACGTCAGTCGAGCCACATCGCGATCGGGTGCCCACACACCAAAAATGCCGCATTCCTCATGCAGCTGGTCGGAGTCCGGATCATACGTCGACATGGTCTTCACCTGTCCCGCGGCGCGCTCGGCCGCGTGGATGGTTTCTTGAGACATGGCATCCCCTCAGAGCCTCGTTATTTGGCGTTACCTGCCCTATTATACGCACGGCAAGACAAGCACTCCCGCGCATGAACAGCGCTTTTTAAAAGCCCACCGAGCTTATAATCCGTTTTGCAGCCAAACATTTTATTGGGCAACCGCCTCGGGGCCGACGATCCCGCATACTTCCGTTGCGACGCGTCTCGCCCGCCGTTGGAGTTTGCATTGTTGCAATTGGGACGTTCGTCCTGTCTTTTGGCAGGTCGGCGGCGTATCCTTGTACCTACAGCAAAACGAGAAAGGTTATGTATGGATCGAAACGAACTCGACCCCAGCGTCCCCAGCGCCACGGAGGTCAAGAAGATCCCCCTCATCATTAAGGTGTACGCCGTCCTGTGCATCCTGTCCGGCGTGGGCACGCTCCCTTCGGTCGGCGCCTTTATGTGGCAGGTCATCACCGCGCTCATCAACGGCAACGCCGCCGCCAAGCTCGGCGACAACACACTCGTCGCGGTCGGCCTTATCGTCGCCGGCATCATGCTCTCTGCGGCAAGTGCCGTCATCCTGATCATCTTTGGCCTGGACCTTATCAAAAACCAGCGCCGCAACGCCGCTCGCCTGTCCTATATCCTCATCGCGTTTACCGTCGTCGAGCTTTTGGTTGACGTGATGCTCCAGGGCATCGGGCCCTTCTTGCTTCGCCCTGCCATCCAGCTCGGCATCCTCGTCGCGCTTTCGGCCACCGTCGACCCCACGCTGCGCCAGGAGCGCGAGCTGCAGCGCCGCCTGCAGGAGATGCTTGATCGCGACGCCGCCGCCGAGGGCATGCTCGGCCGCGACGAGACCGGCGAAGGCTACATCAAACTCAACTACTTCAACCTGTTCTGGGTATTCTTTGTCTGCTGCATACTCGGCCTGATCGCCGAGGACATCTGGCACATGACGGTCGACGACCCGGGCGTCTACCAGAACCGCGCCGGCATGCTGTTTGGTCCCTTCAGCCCCATCTACGGATTTGGCGCCGTACTCATGACCATGGTGCTCAACCGCTTCTATAAAAAGAACCCCATCATTATCTTTTTGGTGAGTGCGCTGCTCGGTGCAAGCTTTGAGGTGTTCGTGGGCTGGTTTATGCAGACCTCGTTTGGCGTGGTCTCGTGGAGCTACTCGCATATGAAGCTCTTTGGCATGCCCGATCCGCTCGCCGTCCTTACCGGCGGACGTACCTGCACGGGCTTCGCCTGCCTGTGGGGCCTGGGTGGCCTCATCTGGATCAAGCTGCTGCTGCCGAGGCTGCTCAAGCTCATCAACATGATTCCGTGGAAGAGCCGCTACTCGGCTACCGTCATCTTCACCATCATTATGCTGGTCGATGGCGTTATGACGCTGCAGTCGCTCGATTATTGGTATCAGCGCGTCAACGGCACGGAACCGGATATTCCCGTTGCGCAGTTCTACGGCAAGTACTTCGATAATGACTTTATGGAGAATCGCTTCCAGAGCATGACCATGAGCCCCAAGGATGCGACGCGCGTGTAGCGCCAACCGCGCCCAAAACGCAAAATGCCCGCCGGTATCACACGTACCGGCGGGCATTTTTATAAACGAGCCTTCTATCGACGCAAGCCTCTACGCCTCGCGCTCGACCTCACTCACGCATTCATTCTTGATGGTGCCAACGAGCGCCTGCAGCGCATCGACCACGTGCGGGCGAATGTCCCCACCGATGAGCACGAGCATGATGTCGTCACCTACGGCAAGCTCGCCGCTTGCCAGCCACACGCGCACATAGCCGATACCCGGCATCGCGCGCGTCGCCTCGATGGCGGCCTGTACCTTGCTGGCGTCGTAGCCAAACACCATGCCGCCCACCTTGTGGCCCGGCGCCACGCCATCGGTCTCGACACCGCGCGCCTCGGCCTTGGGCGTCGCGCGCACCACACCGTTATGTGTCAGATACATACCGCACGCAGGTGCCGACGAATCGGCCTTGGCCTCGCGCAGCCAAGCATCAACCGAAGGCATCGTTTTGCCATTCTCGAGCATCATTTCTCCCTTACCGTCGTCGAGTAGCCAATTTGGAACGGGGCTTTTTTAGCTACTCTCGAACAACTTATTCCTCGACCGGCGTGAGCACCATGACAGCACGCGTGTTGCTCAGCGATAACGAACGACAGGTCACAAGCGTTACGACCTTGGTTGCCGAAGCAGCACGATCGGTGGCATCGCTCGCCACGGCAGAGGCACCGTCGAGCATCTCGGACAGGTAGTTCTTGAGCCCGTCATCGCCCTCAAAATTGGGCGTGCGCGCCTTGGCATACGTGTCCTCGACAACTTTGGTCGCCAGTGGTCGCAGCTTATACGTAGCATCCCGTGTGATGTAATACACAAACTCAATGCTGTCGAACGTCGCCTGGTCGGTGGTGTCCGAAATCACATTGAACATCGATCCGTCGTTCATATGGTGGCCGTAAATCGTGGTCTGCTGGTCGACCATTCCCGGCGCGGTGTCATCACTATCCAAGAAAATGGCACCGGACGCGTTAGATGTACCGTCAAACAGCGTGTTGAGGTATTTGGAGTTGTTGTTGGTCTGCACCACGGGGTAGTTGATGTTGGTGCCGGGCGCGTAAATCCAACCCACAACCTCGGGATTTGTCTGAGCAAGCGCATCAAAGTCGATAATCGGCACGCCGCTGGCGTCCTTATCGCTTACATATTGCTTCTCGATTTTCTGATACGAATCGCTCGCCTGCTTATAGCCAATCTGGGCATTAATAAAGATAGCGGCGGCGGCAACGATTAGGCCGATGCCAATAATGATGAGCAAGATGGGGATAACGGAGCGGCGCTTTTTGCGCGGCGGCTCGGTATAGCTCGACGGAGCAGCGCCCGACTGTTTCGTAGAACGCGATTCTTTCTTGGCCGTATCATACGACGAAGGGCGATATGCAGCCGGCGTATCCTGGCGATGATGGGACATCGGCGTTACGGGACGCGGCGCGCGCGGCTGCTGAGGAGAGGATGTCCGACCCTGCTGTGCCGCATGGGCAGCACCCGGCTTCGACGGATCGGGAATCTGAGAAGCCTTGAATCGTTTTCCCTGATAGTCGGACATGGCTCTCCTTATACTGCGGTGAAACGGCGGAACGCCTAGGCGTCAGCCATCTCCTGCTTCATCTTCTCGATAACCTTGCGGTACTCGGGGTCGCATGCACCCAGAATCTGCGTGGCGTAAATGGCGGCGTTCTTGGCACCGTTGATGGCAACGCAGGCCACGGGCACACCCGAAGGCATCTGCACCATCGACAGCAGCGAATCCATGCCGCCCAGGTCACTCGTCTTCATAGGTACGCCGATGACCGGCAGCGGCGTAAACGCAGCCACGACACCGCCCAGGTGAGCAGCCTTGCCGGCAGCAGCAATAATCACCTTGATGCCGCGGTCGGCAGCAGTCGAGGCCCACTCATGGACCTTCGCCGGCGTGCGGTGCGCACTTGC
>USOG01000055.1 GCA_900556365.1 uncultured Collinsella sp. | reverse complement strand
CTAAAAGAGTCGTCTCCGGTCTTGCCGCGGTTGGAGCGCCACATTGTCTGCAGCGCTCGATAGAGCGTGACGAGCTCATCGCGCTCGGGTGCGTAGCAGTCGAGCAGGCGCTCGTTAATGCGGGCGTCGCGCGACGAATAGAGCAGATGGATCACGGCGGGCTGGCCATCGCGACCGGCGCGGCCGCTCATCTGGTTAAACTCAATGCCGCCAAACGGCATGTGATAGAGCACGACATGGCGGATATCGGGCAGGTTGACGCCCTCGCCAAAGGCAGATGTCGAGACGATGCAGCTGAGGCTGCCGTCTCGGAATGCTTCCTCCACGCGACGGCGATCGGAACGCGCAAGCCCCGCGTTATAGAACGCGATATGGGTTGCGCAATCGGGCACACGCTTGCGCAACGTCTTGGCGAGCGCCACGGACTGGTCGCGCGAATTGACGTAGATGACGGTCTTTTCCCCCGTCGCCACAATCGACACCAAACGGTTCTCGCGACTTGCAAGATCGCGGTCGTCCTCGAGCTGCAGGTTCTCGCGCACCGTCTCGTCGACCACCGTGCGAGTGATCGGCAACATGCGGGCAAGCTCGGCCACGACCGGAGCCGTCGCGGTGGCCGTCGCAGCCATAACGACCGGGTCGCCCAGGGCTTTGAGGATATCGGGCATGTCGAGATAGGCGCTGCGGTCGCCGCCCTTGGCAAGGCCGGCGTGGTGCGCCTCATCGATAACGACAAAGCCGATGCGGCCCGAACGCGCGAAGCGGTCACGGTGGATAGACAGGAACTCGGGCGTCGTGAGCACGATACCGGTGCGGCCCGAAGCTAGACCGGCGAACACGTCATCGCGTGCGGTCTCCACGGTCTCGCCGGTCAGCACGCCAACGCCAATGCCAAGCGCTGCCATCGTCGACGAGAGGTGATAGGCCTGGTCGGCAACGAGCGCACGCAGCGGATAGACAAAGATGCTCGCACGCCCGCGAAGGACCGCCTCGCGCGCGGCATGCACATGGAAGATGAGCGACTTGCCGCGCCCCGTTCCCATAACGGCCAGAACACTTTGGTGATCGGCCAGGGCATCGAGCGCCTCGACCTGCGCGCGGTGCGGCTGGTTCGAGCCGATAAAGCTATGGATAAGCGAGCGTGTCAGCTCGGTATAAGAAAGCTGGGCGAGCGTCTCGCGCTTGCGTGACTCCAGGCGCAGGCCGGAATCCGCCGGCTGCACGCCACGACGAAGCTCGCATGCCGGATCGTCGACGCTGGGCAGCGTGGTATCGCGGACCAGAACATCCTTGACCATGAGCTTGGGCTTCACACGACCCTGCCAATGCTCGGCAACGGCCTCGAACACCAAGTCGACGGCGCTGTCGCAATTGATAAGCTTGTCGATCTGCGGTACACGAAACATGATGGCCGGCACACTCGCGGCGCCATCCGTCGCCACGAAGCGCATGTGCTCGCCGGTCTTACCCACCACGGCGCGATCACACATCGTCACGCCCTCGGCAGCCAGCAGCGGCACCTTATTACCCTGGCCAAACGGCTCAAGGCGGGAAATCTGCTCGATGGTCTCGATATTCAATTCGGAAAGGTCGACCGTGGCGGCAACCTCGTCGGTGTCCTCAAAGTCCTCGGCGGGAAGCTCGGACAACACGGCTGAAAGGCGACGGCGGAACTCATCGAGCTTGGATGCCTCGATGGTCACACCCACCGCACCGGCATGTCCGCCGCGACGAATCATCAGGTCGGAACAGCGCTCGATGGCGTCAAACAGGTTAACTTTGCCCACCGAGCGACCAGAGCCGCGCGCGATACCGTCCTCGATCGAGAACAGCAGCGCCGGCACGTGGTAGCGGTTGGTCAGACGGCTTGCCACGATGCCCTTGACGCCCTCGTGCCAGCCTTCGCCGCCCACGACGATCGCGCGTCCGCCGTCATAGGTCTCCTCGACCTTTGCCATGGCATCGCGCGTGAGCTCCGCCTCGATCTCACGGCGCTGGCGGTTGATTTCCTCGAGCTCAGCCGCCAGTGCGCTTGCTTCGATGGGATCGCGGGCAAGCAGCAGGTCGAGCGCCAGCTTGGGATCAGCCATGCGACCGGCAGCGTTTAAGCGGGGAATGAGCGAGAATGACAGGCCATCCGCCGTAATGCTCGAAAGGTCCGCCTTGGCGAGCGCGGCAAGCGCGATATAGCCGGGGCGAGCGGTTACGCGCATCTGCTGGATGCCCTCGGCAACCAGCGCGCGGTTCTCGGGCGTGAGCGGCATCATGTCGGACACGGTGCCCAGCGCCGCGACCTCGATTAGCGAACGCCAATACGACGGCTTGCCCAGGCGCTCACCCAGGACTTGCACCAGCTTGAGCGCCACACCAGCACCGGCAAGCTCACGCGAGGGGCCCTCGTCCTCGAGCTTGGGGTCAGTCAGGGGCACACCCTGCGGCACCTGGTCGGAGGGCTCGTGATGGTCCGTGACCACCAAATCGATCCCCAGGCTCTCCAGGTAGGAAACCTCTTCCTTGGCGGCAATGCCGTTATCGACGGTCACGATCAGCTGGGGGCGAGCAAGCTCGTTAACGCGGTCGAGCGCCGCGCGCGAAAGACCGTAGCCTTCATCAAAGCGATGCGGAATAAACGGCGTGACATCGGCGCCAAACGTGCGCAGCGCCTCGGACAACAGGCAGGTCGACGTAATACCGTCAACGTCAAAATCGCCAAAGACTGCAATGTGCTCGTGGTTGCGAATAGCACGCTCGACGCGGTCGGCAACGACCGACATGCCCGGGATAATGAGTGGGTCGGCCCAGTCGCGATCGAGCGAAGGCGTCAAAAACAATTGGCCCTCTTTGATGGAGCCAATGCCGTGCGCGACCATAATGCGCGCCACCAGCCCGGGAATGCCCAGACCAGCCGAAAGCTCCTTTTCGAGCTCGGGGTTTTGCTGAGCGACCGCCCAGCGATGCGTCGTCTTAAGCGATGACATAGGCACCCACCCCCGATAGGGGCAGGTCGCCGCGATACCTCTCACGGTTCATAGCGATGAGTCCTCTGTGTATGCCCGCTTCGGCAGGCAGATCTGTTGAACGGATTTATTATACCGTGCAGCGCGGACGCACAACGTCCAGCACGCCGTGGTTTCGATAAACGAGGGCGGTAATAGCCTCGAAATATTCGAGCGTTTCTGGCGCACGGGCGCATGCAAGCGTCTAGCATATCCATTCAAAACGGATTCACGAGCAAAGGGAGTCACAAGAGCATATGAAGCAATGGGTTGGACTGGGCAAGTTTCTCGCGGGGCACATGCAAATCATCGTTCCGATTTGCGTGGCGCTCGGCGTGCTCTTTCCTCAGCAGATCGGCGTTCTCAAGCCCATCGTTCCCACCCTGTTTGCCTTTATGACGTTCCAAGGCGCGCTCAGCAACACCTTCCATCAGGTAGCTGAGGTGTTCCGCCGTCCCCTGCATCTGATTTTGGCGTTATTTGTCTCAGCTGTGATCATCCCCATCGCGGCGTATGCCATGGGCTCACTGTTCTTTGGCTCCAACCCCAACCTTGTCTGCGGCATCGTGCTCGAATACAGTGTGCCCGTGGCAGTCACCGCTTTTATGTGGATCAGCATGTTCGGCGGCAACGGCCCGCTCGCACTCACCATCATCCTGACGTCCTCGGTTATATCGCCCGTAACGATTCCGCTCACGCTCAAGCTCCTGTTGGGTGCCACCGTCGCAATCGATGTTCCGAGCATGATGCAGAACATGGCCTTTATGATCGCCATCCCCGCCGTTCTCGGCATCGTGATCAACGAGCTCACGCGCGGATGGGGGCACGAAAAACTCTCCCCCGCGCTCTCGCCCGCCTGCAAGTTCATGATGATGGGCGTCATCGCCTCCAACTCCACCGCCATGAGTGAGTACGTGCTGCACATGAACGCGGTGCGCTTGGAAGTCGCCCTCTTTATTTTGATCTTCGCCATCAGCGGCTTTGTCGTCGGCATTCTGGTCGCCCGCGCGCTGCATCTGCCATATAGCGAAACGACCACCATGTGCTTTACCTGCGGCATGCGCAATATCTCTTCGGGCGCCGTCATCGCCACGCAATACTTTCCGGGCGAAGTTGTGTTTCCCGTCATGTGTGGAACGTTGTTTCAGCAGGTGCTCGCCTCGCTTATCGGGCATCTCTTTGAGCGTCTGACCGGCGAGGAGCGCGCCGCCCAGCGCAAGCGGGTCGAGGCCGGCCGCGACGCCATGGCGCGCTAGACTGTCCGCATTACGTGGGGCTAGTCTTGCTATACGAGCGTTTCCAGATGCGCGCGCAGGCGCTCAGCATCGATATCGAGCGTCGTCTCGGCATTGACCTGGGCCAAACGATAGCCGACAAAGTAGGGCGAAACCACCCAACGCGGCAGCGCCTTGGCAATGGTCCGACCGTCCATGTGGTAGAAGAACAAGTTGTACGACTCTGCGCGACCACCATGGTGCTCGTTCAGGATATAGCGCAGAGCTACCTGAATCGCATCGGCGAAGAGGTCCGTCTCGGCTTGGTCTCGCGCGCCATCGCTGACAGCGATTCCCTGCGGGGCTGAAACGTTGATCTCAAAGAACCCCATGATCGGTTCGGTTGAGATGTTGACCGCGATTCTCCCCTGTCGCCAGACATTGATGCCTTCGAAATTGGCAGAAGTCAGCGAAGCATAGCCGTCTTCCTGCTCCAAACCCACAATCTGCATGTGTGGATGGACGAGGCTGCCGCCCGAAAGCGGGCCTTTGTTCTTGTACATGAGCACACTGCGGTACTGTTGGGAATCGATCATCTGCTGCCAACAGCCCAGGGCAAACCGCATCACATGATGCAGCTCATCCGGCTCATAGGTCACCAGGTCGGCATCGTGATCGGCCGACTCGATCAGCACGGTTTGATGAGTGGCCCGCAAGGTCTTGAACTTATTCTCGAGCCAGATGCAGTCACCGTCGCGCTGGATGATGTTGGCGAGCCCCTCCGTGTTGCAAAAGGGACACGCGGTACCGGGGCGACGGTTGTCGTCGGGCTTGCCACTCGCCTGCTGAACATCGAATACCAGCGCCACGGGTTATACCTCCAGCGGCACAATCTTGGTGCCATGGAGCTCGGAGACGCCCAGTGCCGCCGCCACGGTATCGCGGTTGGCCGTGGAAATGCCGCCGCCGGGAAGGATGGTCAAACGATCACCCGCATACTCGATTAAACGAGCCAGGTGATCGAAATTATCCTCGATCGACGTACCGGCAGCGCCGCCATGCGTGAGGATGCGCGTAACGCCGCAGTCGGCAAGTGTATCAATCGCATCGAGCTGAGCCTCGGGCGAGAGCTGGTCAAATGCCATGTGGAAGGTGATGTCGATAGGCTCACGCTTACATTCCTCGGTCGCGCAGCCCGCAGCCATCACGAGGGCGCCCAACGTAAGCTCGTCGAGCGCCCATCCGCCAGCGCAGGGTTTGCAGCAGCCAAAGACCAAGCCGTCAACGCCCGCACTCACGGCAAGGCCCAAGTCCATCTCCATCATGCGCAGCTCATCCTGGTTGTAGTGAAAGTCGCCGCCACGCGGACGGATCATGCACATCACCCGTGCATCGTGTTCGTGGGCATAGTTGGTCGTAGCGCTGATAACGCCAGCCGAGGGCGTGGTACCACCGACGGCAAGGTTATCGCACAGCTCGATGCGCCCCGCACCGGCCTCGATGGCCGCCGGCACCCGCTCAAAGTTCTCGGCACAAAACTCGTACAGCATAGATAGACCCCCAAAGACAGCAGATGTTTTCCGACGGGCATTGTCACACATCCCCATGAAGTTGCAGTGGAATAGGGACTGTTTATGGTGCAAAGTAACCTGACCCCCTTGCACCAAAAAAAGGGGCGCTGACCGGGATAGTCAGTGCCCCTTCGTTGAATGAGTTAACCACCAAGATATGCTTTGCGGACGTTGTCGTCGTGCAGCAGCTCTTGGCCCGTGCCGGTCATGGTAATCTTGCCGGTCTCGAGCACGTAGCCGCGCGTGGCGATCGAGAGCGCCATCTGAGCGTTCTGCTCGACCAGAAGCACCGTGGTGCCGGCCTTGTGCAGGTCCTCGACAATCTGGAAGATCTGCTCAATCAGAATCGGCGCCAGGCCCATGGAAGGCTCGTCGAGCATGAGCAGCTTGGGGTTACTCATAAGGGCGCGGCCCATAACGAGCATCTGCTGCTCGCCGCCCGAAAGGGTGCCGGCGACCTGGCGACGGCGCTCCTTAAGACGCGGGAACTGTTCGTAGACACGCTCAAGGCCCGGAGCAACTGTGGACTTGGGCTGCGTGTAGGCACCCATCTCCAGGTTCTCCTCGACCGTCATCTGCAAAAAGGCGCGACGGCCCTCGGGGACCTGGGCCAAGCCCTTGCCCACCAGCTTGTCGGCAGGCGTATGGGTAATGTCCTCGCCCATAAACTTGATGGAGCCGGTCTTGGAGCGCAGCAGGCCCGAGACGGTCTTGAGCGTCGTGGACTTGCCGGCACCGTTGGCACCAATCAAGGCCACGATCTCGCCCTCGTTAACGTTAAAGGAGATGTCCTTGATGGCGTGGATGGCGCCGTACCAGACGTTGATGTTGTAGACGGAAAGCATCGGCTCTGCCATTTAGTTCTCCCCCTTATCCTGCTTACCCAGATACGCCTCGATAACGGCGTCGTTGTTCTGGATTTCCTCTGCCGTGCCCTTGGCGATGACCTTACCAAAGTTGAGCACGCAGATGCCCTCGCAGATGTTCATAACGAGCGACATATCATGCTCGATAAGCATGATGGCAATGCCGAAGGTGTCGCGAATCTTAACGATGTTCTCCATGAGTTCCGCGGTCTCGGACGGGTTCATGCCGGCGGCAGGCTCGTCGAGCAGCAGCAGCTTGGGGTTGGTGGCAAGCGCACGGACGATCTCCAGACGACGCTGAGCGCCGTAAGGCAGCGATCCGGCCTGCTCGTTTGCCAGATGCTCCATATCAAAGATGGACAGCAGCTCCATGGCGCGCTCGTGCGCGGCCTTCTCGTGCTTCCAATACGTCGGCAGGCGCAGCACGCCCTCAAAGCCGGAGTAACGCTCCTGGTTGTGCAGGCCGACCTTAACGTTATCCTCCACCGTCATGGTGTTGAACAGGCGAATGTTCTGGAATGTACGGGCAATACCCATGCGGTTGACCTGGTAGACCGACTTGCCCGAGGTGTCCTCGCCGTCGAGCAGGATGGTGCCGTGCGTGGGCTGGTAAACCTTGGTGAGCAGGTTGAAGACCGTAGTCTTGCCGGCGCCGTTGGGGCCGATGAGACCGGCGATCTCAGTCTTGCCGATGGTCAGGCTAAAGTCGTCGACCGCCTTAAGGCCGCCGAATTCAATGCCCAGGTGGATGCACTCGAGCGCCGGGCGCTGGCCCAGGTCGCGGTCGGGAACGATGGCGCCAGAAGGATACGGAACCATCTTGCCCTTGTTGAACTCAAATTTACTGGGCATCGGCTGCCACCTCCTTCTTGGAAGCAAAGCGGTCCTTGACGCGACCGAAGAACGCCTTGAGCTGCGGGTTGTTGGTAAAGATCATGACCAGGATCAGCACGATGGCGTAGATGAGCATGCGGTAGTCCGAGAACTGACGGAGCAGCTCGGGAAGCACCGTGAGCAACGCCGCCGCGATGACGGAACCGCGCATGTTGCCCAGGCCGCCCAGAACCACGAACACCAGGATGAGGATCGACGTGTTGAAGTCGAACTTGGTGGCGGAGAGCTGCGAGAAGTTACCGCCGAAGAGAGCTCCGGCAGCACCGGCGAGGGCAGCGGAAACCACGAAGGCGATCATGCGGTACTGGGTGACGGAGATGCCCACTGACTCGGCAGCGATCTTGTTATCGCGCACGGCCATGATGGCACGGCCGGTTCGGCTACGCACCAGGTTGAGCACGATCACGAGCGCAACCATAACCAGGATGGCACCGGCAAGGAAGGTCGAGTACGTCGACACGCCCGATGCGCCCTGAGCGCCCTTGATGATGGCGGTGCCGTCCTCGAGCAGGTGCAGGTCGTCGATCGTGGAGTTGCCCGTGATGTTAAAGATAACGTGCAGACCGCGGGAATCGACGCCCACGATGAGGCAGGTGACGATCTCTTTGATGATCTCGCCAAAGGCCAAGGTCACGATGGCCAGGTAGTCGCCGCTCAGGCGCAGGACCGGGATGCCGATCAAGAAGCCCAGGATGGCGGCAGCGATGGCGCCGACCACGATGCTGATGACCAGACGAATGGGGTCGGAGGGAACGGCGCTCTCGAGGGCGACGGCGGTAACGATACCCGTATAGGCGCCGACGCTCATAAAGCCCGCGTGGCCCAGCGACAAGTCGCCCGCGATACCGACGACAAGGTTGAGCGAGATAGCCATAACGATGTAGGCCGTGATGGGGACCAACTGGCCGGCGATCATGCGCGGGATCATATGGTTGGACTGCATAAAGAACACGATGGCGAATGCCACGATGCACATGGCGTACGTGACAAAGTCGTGACGCGTCTGCTTGTC
>USOG01000054.1 GCA_900556365.1 uncultured Collinsella sp. | reverse complement strand
TCCTCGATGTCGTTGGCGCCAAACTTGCCAAAGCCGTCGGCACTAAAGAGCACCTTGTCGGTGGACTCGTAGGAGAAAATCACCTCGGGCCAGTGAACGTTGGGGGCGCCGATAAAGGTCAGGCTGTGGCCGCCCAGATCGAGCACATCGCCCTCTTTGACGACCATTTTGCGCTCGGGGAAGTCGGTGCCAAAGTAGTTGACCATCATGCGGAAAGCACCCATGCTGGCCACGATCTGCGCCTGGGGATAGCGCTCCATAAAGGCAGCGATACCGGCGGAGTGATCGGGCTCCATGTGATGGACGACCAGGTAGTCGGGCGTACGGCCATCGAGCACGGCCTCGAGGTTGCCGAGCCACTCGTCAACAAAACCGCCGTCGACTGAATCGGCGACAGCGATCTTTTCGCCCAAGATAACGTAGCTGTTGTATGCCATACCATTCTCGGACACATCGTACTGGCCCTCGAACAGGTCAATGTCGTGATCGTCGACACCGATGTAGCGGATATCCTTGGTGATCTCCATCAGGCAAAGCCTCCTAGATAGACAAAAGAACCCGTCTATCATAACACTCGCCTTCATAGCCACGGCTATCCGTCAGCATCCTTACCGATTGTAATTGAGGCGGAATATACTGCCGTTGACCTGCACAAACTATGCGCGCGGTATCGCCGTGCTATGTCGAATAATGAGCTGGCCGGGAATACGAATGGCAACGGTTTTGCCCGCCGTACCCGCCTCGGGAACCGCATGCTCAAACACCTCGCGTCCACGCTGATGTAAATCGAATCGCACGGTCGTGAGCTCGTTGTGCGCCACAAAATCATCGAGCGAATCGTCGACGCCCACCACGCTCACGTCCTCGGGCACGCGCAGGCCGCTATCGCGCAGCGCTGCAATGGCGCCGTTTGCCATCTGGTCGTTTGCCGCGTAAATCGCCGTCATGGTGCGGTCATGCTCGGCCAGGTACCTGCCGGCCTCGTAACCGCTGTTGGCAGACCAATCGCCTTCGAGTGGTTCGGCCATTTTGATATGCCTGCGCTCGAGAGAATCTCTCCAACCAGCCCGGCGGAACTGTTCGTCGACCGAGAAGGACGGACCGCCGATAAAGCGAATTTGCTCGTGGCCCAGCTCAAACAGATGATCCATAAGCAGTAGAGAGCAGCCATAGTGGTCAGAGTCGACCGTGGTTACCCGCGGGTGAGCATACATGGTGACGATGACCGTGCCGATACCCGGAAGAGGCTCAAACGTCTCAAAGTCGGGCGCCAGTCGGCTCATGCCGATGATGATGCCGTCCACCGGCAGCGCTGCCATGCGGCGAGTGGCCTCGGCAAGCGAAAACTCCTCGGTCTTGGACATCTCGACCAGCGTGATAGCACAACCGCGCTCGCGGGCCGCACTGGCAATGCCGTCGATCATCGTCAGGTTACCGAACTTGGTGACGTCGTTAACGCACAGCCCGACCGAATGGTAGCGGCCGTCGCGCAGCGAGCGACCGGCATAGCTCGGACGGAAACCGAGTTCCTGCATGGCTGCCTGCACGCGCTGACGCGTCTGCTCGTTCACGTTGGGCAATCCGTTGGCAACGCGCGAAACCGTCTGCTGCGAAACACCGGCAGCGCGGGCAACGTCGGCCATGGAAACCGGACGCGAACCCGTGTCGTTGGAAAGGCGCCTTGCCACAAAATCACCTTCGCTCCTGTAGGAAGCCTAAATACCCCATGCGAAATTGCAGATCACACGGGAGGCTTTGTTGTCTATCGATAATGTTAACGTACTCTACTATACCTATCAGCAATTATGCAGCGCCCTCAACACCACCTGAATACCGTTCACGGCTCATTTTCGACCGATTGCAGGAAAGCGAAGAAGTCCGTGGCTCCAAGCTATGAGTACGTTAACATAAGGCGTAAACACACCGATACCATGATGGCCTGCGCTCCGGGCGCGCAGGCCATGGCGTCGTACTCGAAAGGACGCTCATGATTACCACAACTCCGTTCGGCACCGCCCCCAGCGGCTCGCCGGTTACGGTCTATAACCTTGTTTGCGCAGGTGCCAGCGTGCGCGTCATGGACTATGGCGCGACCATCCTTGGCATCGAGGTTCCCGATGCCTCAGGCGATATTGCCGACATCGCGCTCGGCTTCGATGCCCTCGATGGCTACTTCGACAATCCGGCGTGCTACGGCGGAACTATTGGCCCTTCGGCCAACCGAACGGATAAAGGCCAAATCGAAATTGTCGGCACGGTCTATCAGATGGCATGCAACGATGGTCCTGACAAAGCCAATAATCTGCACACCGACCTTGAGCATGGCCTTCATAAGCGCGTGTGGAACGCCACAGTCGATGAGATTACCAACACGGTGAGTTTTACATGCAAGTTGGCCGACGGCGAACTGGGGCTCCCTGGCAACCGCACCTTTACCGTTGCCTATGTCCTGCAGGCAGGGCCAACGGGTGCCGCAGAGCTCACCTGCACGCAAAGCTGCGTTACCGATGCCGACACCTTCGTCAACATGACCAACCACACGTACTTCAACCTTGCGGGGCACGATGCTGGCACGGTTCTGGACCAGGTCGCGACTATCGACGCCGAGGCTTTCCTCCCCCAGCGCCAGGACAACGTCTCTTCTGGCGAGGTTCGCCCCGTGGCAGGCACGCCATTCGATTTCCGCTCACCCAAGGCGCTCGGCCGCGACATCGATGCGAACGACGAGCAGCTCAAGATTGCACGGGGCTTTGACCATTGTTTCTGCTTGGATGGCTTTACCCCCGACGCCGACCCGCGCCACGCACTGCGCTTGCAAGATCAAAACTCGCGCCGCGCGCTCGACATCTTCGTAACCGCACCGGGCGCGCATCTGTATACCGGCAACTGGCTCAGCGATATCGACGCCAAAGACGGCTGCAGTTACGGCCCTCGCGACGGCGTCGCATTTGAGCCCGAGTTTTGGCCTGACAACAACCATCACACAGATTGGGCGCATCCCGTCTGCACACCTGACCACCCGTTTAGCTCGACGATCGTCTACCGATTCTCGACCGTTTGTTAGCCCACCCTCGTCGAGGAGTGAGGGAGCAGCGTTATGACTCCCGCCTACTCCCTCACTCCTTGATATGTTTACGTACTCATAAGCAAAGCCCGATAACTCGGGATAACCAAGAAAGGAAGACACCATGACCGCTCCCGACGATAAAATGTTCGCCACGCTCACCAAGCTGTTTGAGGAGGAGTTTGGGCCCATCGGCGATCGCCAGGTGCTCTACGTGCACGCGCCCGGCCGTTCCGAGATCAGCGGCAACCACACCGACCACGAGGGCGGCCACGTTATCGCCGGCTCGCTCGATGTCGCCGTCGACGGCATTGCCGTGGCAACCGATTCCAACAAGGTTCGCGTTGCCGACGAGGGCTATCCTACGTTTGAGATCACGCTCGACACGCTAGACGTTCAGGAGTCCGAGAAGGGCACGTCCGCGAGCCTCGTCCGCGGCATGGCCCACGAAATCGCTGCTCTGGGCGTTGAGCCCCAGGGCTTCGACTTCGCCTTCACCTGCTCCGTCCCCTCGGGCGGCGGCCTTTCCAGCTCCGCCGCCGTCGAGGCCGCGTACGGCCGCGCCATGGAGACGCTCTGGGGCGCGCCCGCCATTGAGCCCGTCACGCTCGCTCAGATGAGCCAGCGCACCGAGAACAACTACTACGGCAAGCCCTGCGGTCTGATGGACCAAGCCGCCGTGTGCCTGGGCGGCCTCGCCTACATGGACTTTGAGGACCAGGCTCAGCCTAAAACCCAGAAGCTCGAGCTCAACTTTGAGGATCACGGGTACGCGCTCGTGCTCGTTAAGGTTGGCGCCGACCATGTGGCAGCTACCGACGACTACGCCGCCGTTCCGCGCGAGATGCAGGACGTCGCCGCCGAGTTTGGCAAGGCACGCCTGTGCGAGGTAAACGTTGCCGACTTTGATGCCAAGCTCCCCGAGCTGCGTGCCAAGCTGGGCGACCGCGCCTGCCTGCGCGCCGTTCACTACTGGTACGAGAACGGCCTGGTCGACAAGCGCTGGGCAGCGCTCAACGCCGGCGACATTGACCAGTTCCTGGTCCTGACGCGCGAGTCCGGCGCCAGCTCCGCCATGTACCTGCAGAATGTTGTTGCCAAACTGGGTTCCGAGCAGCCTTCCATGTATGCCTTGGCGCTGGCCGAGCACGTGCTCGACGGCCGCGGCGCCGTCCGTATCCACGGTGGCGGCTTTGGCGGCACCATTCAGGCCTTCGTGCCGCTCGATCTGGTCGACACCTTCATTGCCAAGATGAACGGCTGGCTGGGCGAGGGCTCTGCCCGTCACTACGCCATCTCTGACAAGGGGGCTTACGCGGCATGGCTGTAATGACTGACGTGCGCGAGGCCGCGCAGAACCTGATCGGGTACGCTATCCACCGATCGATGATCGGCCAGGACGATCGCATCTGGGCATACAACACCATTTTGGAGTGCATCGGCGCCACGGGCCCCGCGCTCAACATGGCTTGGGCGCTCAAGACCGAGAAGATTTCGCTCTTGCACCCCGATACACTCCCCGACTTTGACCTGGAGGGCACGCTTGCCGCGCTTTCCGAGGCCGCCGTTGCCAACGGTGCTGCCGAGGACACGGCGTCGGGCCGCGACCGCATCGCCATGCGCATCATGGGCGCGCTCATGCCGAGGCCTTCGGTTGTAAACGAGGAGTTCAACGGACGCATGGGCGTCAACGAGCCCCGCGCCGCGACCGACTGGCTCTACGGCCTGTGCTGCGACGCCGGCTACGTGCGCCGTGCCGCCATCGCGCGCAACATCAAATGGAGCACCCCCACCAACTGGGGCGATCTGGAGATCACCATCAACCTGTCCAAGCCCGAGAAGGACCCGCGCGATATCGCCGCGGCTGGTGCAGCCAAGAACACGGGCGAAAAGTATCCCGCCTGCCAGCTCTGCATCGAAAACGAGGGCTATCCCGGACGCTCCGCCGCAGCCGACGGAGGCGCTCACCCCGCCCGCCAGAATCTGCGCGTAATCCCCATCCAGCTCGACGGCGAGCGCTGGGGCTTCCAGTACAGCCCGTACGCGTACTTTAATGAGCACTGCATTGCCATGAGCTCCGAGCATCGTCCGATGCACGTCGACCGCAAGGGCCTGACCTGCCTGCTCGACTTTGTGGACCTGTTCCCGCATTACTTCATCGGCTCCAACGCCGACCTGCCCATCGTGGGCGGCTCGATTCTGTCGCACGACCACTTCCAGGGTGGCGCGCACGAGTTCCCCATGATGCACGCCGCCGAGGTCTCGCAGTTTAGCGTGCCCGGTTTTGACCAGGTCAGCGGTACCGTGCTGCAGTGGCCGCTCTCGGTGCTGCGCCTGCGCTCGCATGACCGCGGCGCGCTGCTCGATGCCGCCGAGAAGATTATCCTGGCATGGCGCGAGTGGACCGATGAGTCTGTGGGCGTCATCGCGCACACAGCCGACGGCGTGGCGCACAACACCGTGACGCCCGTCATCCGCCGCGTCGACTCCCGCGGCAATGCCGGCGGCGAAATCTACGAGGCCTACCTGGCGCTTCGCTGCAACATCACGACCGACGAGCATCCGCTGGGCGTGTTCCACCCGCATGCCGAGTATCACCACATTAAGAAGGAGAACATCGGCCTGATCGAGGTTATGGGTCTCGCGATTTTGCCGCCGCGCTTGGTTCCCGAGCTCGGCGCTGTCCGCGAGCACCTGCTAGCGGCCAAGGCCGATGCCACCTACGACCTTGCCGCCGCGCTCGAGGGCGACGACCTTTGCCGCAGCCACGCCGCATGGGCCGAGGATGTCTATGCCCGTCGCGCCGACGAGCTTACGGCGGACAACGCCATCGATATCCTGCACGAGGAGGTCGGCGTGGTGTTTGGCCACGTGCTCGACAACGCCGGCGTCTTTAAGTGGGACGAAGTCGGCCGCGCCGCCCAACAGCGCTTTATCGACTCGCTGTAGCATACGGGTTCGAGCCTCATCAGCGGCCACGACATAACCGCCCACACGACAACGGCGCCCGCCGGCAACATCGCCGGCGGGCGCCGTTTTTGTTCGACTAGTCGTTGGGGACGTTCTTAAACGACTAGTCATTAAAGAACGTCCCCAATGACTAGCACCAATCGACAAGGTACCCAGGGTAGTCTTTTTGGGACGGGGCTTTTTTAGCTGCCCCGACTGTTGGTCGCCCAAACCGTTCGCGCTATCTGCCGGGGTAGCTAAAAAAGCCCCGTCCCAAAAAGACTACCCAACTGACCCAACTGACAGGCAACAGCAACGGCAACACCGATGTTCTGGCGAAGTCAGCGAAAACCCGCCAGAGCGAGCAAGGTGCCTTGAAACAAGGCGGCATTGACCTTCTGGTCATGCCGCCGCAGTTGAAAGGCAGATTGCCGCTCTGGCGGGTTTGCAGCGTCGAGCCGTTACGGCGTTTGGTAAAACGCCGTAACTTTAAAGCTCCGTTACTTCAACGCTGTTGTAGACCTCGTCCCAGCGGTCCATGACCAGGTGGCCGGTCTTGGGATCCATGGCGTTGAGCTTGCCGCAGGTATTGGCGGTCTTGAGCACCGTGACGTCGTCGGCACCAGCAGCAATGGCGTGCGCAAAGCCGGCGATGGTCGAGTCGCCGGAACCCGTCGCGTTCACAGCCGCAATCGCGGGCGTCTTGGCGCGGAACGCGCGTCCCTCATGGAAACCCACCGAACCGGCAGCACCCATCGAGACGACGACCCAGGGAATACCGGCAAAGCGGCCATCGGCGGCAAGCGCCTCGCGCAGGGCATCGACATCATCGGTCGTAAAGGACGTACCCAGCAGGCCGTTAATCTCGGTCAGGTTGGGCTTTACGAGCTCAGGCTTAGCGTCGGACTCCAGCGCGGCCTCCAGCGATGCACCCGAGGTGTCGAGCAGCACCTTGGCGCCCGCCTCCTCGGCGATCTTGACGAGCTCGGCATAGTAGCCGGCATCGACGCCACGCGGCAGCGAGCCCGAAAGCGTCACAACGTCCGCCTTCGCTGCAAGCTCGGCGAACTTGGCCGTAAAGGCCTCGAGCTCGGCCGGGGCAATCTGCGGGCCGCTCTCGAGCAGCTCGGTCTGATTACCCTCGTGCAGAATATTCAGGCAAATGCGCGTCTCACCGGCGATGGGCACAAAGTCGTTCTTGACGCCGTCGGCATCCATAAGCTCGGCCATATAGGCACCCATGTGGCCGCCAAGCAGTCCGGTCGCGAGCACGTCGTCGCCCAGCTGCAGCAGCACGCGGCTCACGTTGAGGCCCTTGCCGCCGGCAGTCTTTTCGGGCGTAACGCGGTTAACATCGTCGATGATCAGCTTGTCGAGCTGATAGCGCGCATCAATCGACGGGTTCATGGTAACGGTCAGAATCATGTTGAACTCCTGTTTCCGGGGCACGACGTGTGCGACCCCAAACATACGATATCTCGTTAAAGGATCTCGATTTCAAAGCCGCGGGTGACGGTCTCCCCCGGCTTGGCAACCAGGCAGCCACGCTTGTGCTCCAGAATATCGTCCTCCTCGGAGCAGGTGGACAGGCCGCCCCACGGCTCAACTGCCACAAAGTCGCCCTCGGGCTTACTCCACACAATCAAGTATGGCATATCGGGGAACGTCAGGCGCACGCCCTTGTCCTCGGTCTTTTTGGTCAGCGTAACCGCACGGCTCTCGAGCACGTCAAAGATGGTCTCCGCGAAGTCGAAGAGTTCGTGAGTCAGCGGCAGGTCGTGGCCGACCATCGGGTTTTTGCTGCGATGCTCGACATCAATCAAGCCCGTCGAGGGAACGGCGGTGCAGAGCTCTGCCGCCTCACGCTGCTCAAATCGAAGCTCGTAATCGTCGTAGGACTCGCCCTCGTCGAGCGGGCACTTAAAGCCAGGGTGACCGCCCACAAAGAACGGCATGTCCTCAGTGCCCTCATTGGTCACCTCGTACGACACGGCCACCTTCTCCCCATCGATCGTGTAACGAGCAACGATCTTAAACGGATACGGGTACTGCTCGAGCAACTCGGCATGGTCGGCAGAGCTTAGGCTCAGCGCGACCATGTTGTCGCCCTGCTCCTCGAGCTTCCACTCCTGTTTGCGAGCAAAGCCGTGACGGGCGAGCTTTACCTCGCGACCGCCCATGGTCATTGCGTGACCGTCACGAAGGCCACCGCAGATCGGGAAGCAAATGGGTGCCTGCCCCGACCAGACCGCCGGGTCACCCTGCCACAGGTACTCACGGCCGTTGGCCGTAATAGAAGTGAACGATCCGCCAGCCGTGCTCAACGCAATGCGGACAGAGCCGTTATCAAGAACAAACTCCATAGGAGCCTTCCCTTTCTTACGACAGCCCGCCAAGTCAATAGGGCTGATAGCAAACCGGCCCGCGCCCCATCACAGAAACGCGAGCCGTCAACGGACTAGTAAATTACGCCGGATACCCGCTAATCATGGTATTCGCCGCGGTCCCACTTCTCCAGGAACTCGTCAAAGAAGTGCGGGTCAGCCTGAGCCTCGGCGTCGGCCTTATTGCAGGCATCGATCTTGGCGATCAG
>USOG01000053.1 GCA_900556365.1 uncultured Collinsella sp. | reverse complement strand
AGGACCTCGGGGGCGTTCGGTTAACTGCGGGAGCGTGCCGTCAGCTCAATGTGTTCGGTTGGGATCGGAAATCAACCGCCGCAAGACCAGTCAATTTGGGACGGGGCTCTTTTATCTACCTTTATGGTCCGATTTCCTCCGTCCTCAGCGGATCATGGAGGGCGCCGGCCACAAAACCGGCCTATTTACTACGTTTAGCCTCATACCCCTGTCCATACCCATGATTTCCGAAAACCGGCAAGCTATCTACATGCGCTTTTATTTTCATCAGATGCACCATGGTTGGGACATCGCAGTCTAACGTAGTAGATAGGCCCGATTCGTGGCAGACAGCCTCCCAACATGCTAATGACGGGCGCGCATCTTCACCAAACGCACCATGGCGAGCGCAAAGCCCACAGCGGCCACGGCCATGAGCACGTAGAACACCGAGCGAAAGCCGAATAGGAATATATCCGGACGGCCTGCAACGAAACTGGTCACGGCCTCGCCCATCGCCACGCTCATCTGCCCATACAGGATATGCGACGCCGCCGTAATGCCCACTGCCATGCCGGCATAGCGCGCCAAACTGCCCAAGCTGCCCGCAAAACCGAGCGCCTCGCGCGGGGCCGAGCCCATGTACAGTGAGTTATTGGGGCTCTGGAAAATCGACGTGCCGCACGACATAAATGCGACACAGCACACGATCACAGGGATGGAAGAGCGCTCGTCGAGCGTACTTACCGCAAAGAGACCGCATACGTACACGCCCAGGCCGACCGCCGTGGGGCCCTCGCAGCCAACACGGTCCGAAACCGTACCCGAAAGCGGGCCGATAAAGGCGTTCACCATCGGCAGCGCCAAAAAGAGCAGTCCGGAAATATCGGAGCTAAAGCCATGGGCATCCTGAAAATAGAACGGCAGGATAAACTCGGATGCGCCAATGCCAACGAACACGATGAGCATGCAGGCAAGGTTGATGGTGAAGGCCGAATTTGCAAAGCAGCGACGTGCGGCCTCGATCAGGGACATGGGGCGCTCGCCAGCCTCTGGCTTAACATGCGGCAGCGTGGAGAGCCCCACGATAAACGAGATGACGCCAATGGGCAGGTTGATAAGGAAGATGCTCTCCCAGGGAAAGCTCGCCACCAGCATGCCGCCGAGCACGGGGCCACACATCATGCCGAGGGCCACGAAGGTCGCGAGAATACCCATGGCACGACCTCGTTCGCGCGCCGGAAACGACTCGGTGATAATACCCATGTTGTTAGCCATGGCCGCCGCGCAACCGACGCCCTGAACAATGCGTGCCAGAATAAGAACCTCGAGCGAGGCCGAAAGGCCGCACAGCAGCGAGCCGACCGAAAAGACGATGACGCCCAGCTGGAACACGCCCACCTTGCCGCGCACGTCGCCCAGACGGCCAAACGGCAACATAGCCACGCATGTCGCAAGCAGGTACACCGAGCTTACCAGCTGAATGCGATCGAGGCCCACGCCCAGCTCCTTTTGCATCACGGGCAGCGCCACGGTCACGACGGTCGAATCCAGACACACCATAAACGTCATGATGAGCACGGTAAATAGAATCGCCCATTTGTTCTTGCCATGGGTGTCGCCCTCTAGGGCAATGTGCTCGCGGCGCAGCTGCTCTGCAGTTTTCTCCATATCCATCCTTTCGAGTGGCGCAACACAAAAAACGGGGCCCCATCGCCTGCGAACAGTCGCGATTGGGGTCCCGCCTACGGAATCGGAACGAAAGGTCACCGAGGCTTTCTGCCAGCATCGGCTCCTTGCACGAACGCTAGCCTAGCACTGCCCGAGCGCCTGCTCAAGGTCGGCAATCAGATCGGCCGTGTCCTCGAGGCCGCACGACAGACGCACCATGTCGGCGGAGATGCCGCAGGCGATGAGCTCCTCATCGTTCATCTGGCGATGCGTGGCGTTAGCAGGATGCAGGCAGCAAGTGCGGGCGTCGGCCACGTGCGTGGCGATCTGGGCGAGCTTGAGGCTCTTCATAAAGGTCTCGGCCGCCGCGCGGCCACCGTTAAAGCCAAAGCTCACGACGCCGCAGGTACCGTTAGGCATATACTTCTGAGCCAAGTCATAGTACTTGTCGCCCTCCAGACCCGGATAGCTCACGAAGCGCACCTTGGGATGGCTCTGCAGGAACTTGGCAACAGCCAGGCCGTTCTCACAATGACGCGGCATGCGCACATGCAGGCTCTCGAGCGAGCTGTTCAGGAAGAAGGCCGCCTGCGGGTTCTGCATGGGGCCGAGGTCGCGCATGAGCTGCGCGGTGGCCTTGGTAATGAAGGCACCCTCGCGACCGAACTTCTCGGCATAGGTCACGCCGTGGTAGCTCTCGTCGGGCGTGGTGAGACCCGGGAACTTGTCCGCATGGGCCATCCAGTCAAACTGACCGTGGTCGACGATCACGCCGCCCAAGTAGGCAGCATGTCCATCCATGTACTTGGTGGTGGAGTGCGTAACGATGTCGGCACCCCACTCAAAGGGGCGGCACATCACGGGCGTCGGGAAGGTGTTGTCGACCATCAGCGGCACGCCGTGGTCATGCGCGGCCTTGGCAAAGCGCTCAATATCGAGCACGGCAAGGGCGGGGTTGGCAATCGTCTCGCCAAAGACGAGCTTGGTATTGGGCTCAAAGGCCGCCTCGAGCTCCTCATCGGTGCAGTCGGGGGCAACGAACGTGCAGGTCAAGCCCATGCGACCCATGGTATGAGCAAGCAGGTTATAGGTACCGCCGTAGATGGCAGAGCTCGCGACCACGTGATCGCCGGCACCGGCCACGTTAAAGATCGCAAGGAAGTTCGCAGCCATGCCCGAGCTCGTGAGCATCGCAGCGGTGCCGCCCTCCATCTCGCAGATCTTAGCGGCAACCAGATCGCACGTGGGGTTCTGCAGACGGCTGTAGAAGTAGCCCGACTCCTCCAGGTCAAACAGCTTGCCCATGTGCTCGGACGTGTCGTACTTCCACGTGGTGGACTGGTAGATGGGCACCTGGCGCGGCTCGGCATCTCCCGGGTGATAGCCGCCCTGAACACACGTCGTACCGATGGTCTGCTCGCTCATATCTAGCTCCCTTGCCTGGATTACGTTTTATTCGGTTCACGATACCGCTACCCCGCACCCCTCTCAACCCATCCCCAAGGTAGGTTATGGAACAAATGAATCAAGGGTGTTTGTCTCAACCTTAGGCATTTGTTCGATAGATAAAAATGAGGCATACATGAAGCTCTCGATGATTACATGCACCGGCACGGGTACCATAGGCGAGTACACCGTGACCAAGGAGACAACGATGAAGCAGATCGACACCACCCAGCTCGACGCCGCCGCCTGCCAGGCTCAGGCTGCCGAATACCACGCCCGTGGCTTTAACTGCGCCCAGGCCGTCGCCTGCACGCTCGCACCCGCCGTCGGACTCGACCCCCAGGTCGCCTTTACCCTCACCGAGGGCTTTGGTGCCGGTATGGGCGGCATGACCGAAACCTGCGGCGCCATCTCGGGCGCCGTGGCCATCATGGGCTTTGTAATGAGTGACGGCATGGAAAACCCCAAGACCAAGGGCCAGACCTACAAGCTGTCGCGCGAAATCGCCAAGCGCTTTGGCGAGAAGAACACGACGACCGTCTGCGGCACGCTCAAGGGCATCGGATCGGATAAGGGTCCGCTCCGCAGCTGCCCCGGCTGCATCGACGATGCCATCGAGATCGCCTGCGATGTGCTAAAGCAGCTCGCCGAGTAAACGGCGGCAACATAAAACGACGGCCGGCGCGTTTGGGATCCATCCAAAAGCACGCCGGCCGTCGCCGTTAGAACTCGGCAAATACGGGAGCGCCGACCTCGATCTCCTCGCGACCGGCCATAAGCTCGCGCATCTTAGCGCAAAACGGCTCCTGCTCCCCCGCCTTAAACACCAAATGAATCGTCACGGCATCCGCGTAATCGGTATCCGAAACCTTGGCACCCGAATCCTGCGCCAAACGAAGCACCTGTTCATACTGTGGGTAGGCCACATGCACGTCAACGGACACAACGCTTGTCATCTCGACGATCTGCCCGGCCTCCTGAGCCGCGGCCACCGCCGCCTGCGTCGCCGCGGTATAGGCGCGTACCAAGCCACCAGGCCCCAACAAGGTGCCACCAAAATAGCGCGTCACTACGCAGCAAACATTTTTGAGCTCCGCGCCGCGCAACACCTCGAGCGTCGGCATCCCACTCGTGCGGCTCGGCTCACCGTCATCGCTTTGACGCTCGCGTCCATCGACCAAAATCCACGCGGGAACATTGTGTCGAGCGTCGTAATGACGTTTGCGAACGGTCTCGATAAAGGCATTCGCCTCATCCTCGGACTCAATATGGACCAGCTGGGCAATAAACCGGCTCTTGCGGTCCACAAACTCGCCCGAAGCCTCAATATTCGATTGCAGAGTAAAATAGCTGTCCAACAAAGCCCCTCAACAAAATAAAGCGCGGCAACAAACAGCCTCAATAATACGGCAAAGGCCGTACCAATAACCCCAGTAAATAGAACGGCAACGCCGATGACCAGGCAAAGACAGCGAAACGCTAAGAACGGAACCGCCGATGATTCCGTCAACGAAAGCGAGAACCCGTCAGCGCGAGCAAGGTGCCTTGAAAGACGAGGGCATTGACCTTATGGTCATGCCCGAAGGCTTGAAAGGCAGATTGCCGCGCTGACGCCGTCGCAGCGTCAACAAAGTGCTGAGTGGGCTTGTAAGCCGGGTTCTGTCGTGAACGGTCATTTATCTTGTCTGCACGTTACCGTGCAGCTCCACGCACGCTACCCGAACGCGGACCGGGCCGGCCCATAGCGTTCCTATTCGCGCTTGCTCCGGATGGGGCTTGCCAAGCCGCCGTGTTGCCACGACGCTGGTGGTCTCTTACACCACCGTTTCAGCTTTTCCCTTTACGCCTTGCGGCGCAGGTGGGAGTCTTCTTTTCTGCGGCGCTTTCCGTCGGATCACTCCGCCCGGCCGTTAGCCGGCATCCCGCCCTCTGGAGCCCGGACTTTCCTCACGCGTACTGCAAGCAGCACATCGCGCGACCGTCTGGCCCACTCAGCAGTGCAAGAGTGTAGCACACCGTTGCCGCAGGCAATGGCACAACGCAAACGCTCGACACGATAAACCAAGAACCACGCCATGCAGTACAATAGGGTTGTCGATGGGCAACGTCGTCAGTCGAGACGCGACCGCGCTCCGCACCCCTCCGTCTACTCGGTGCGTTCCCGCCTCCTCCCCGAGGCGGGATGTCGGCATTTTTTCATGCACCGACAACCAAATAGCCTGTGTACAGCACGGGCAGCATCGCGCACCTCAACAGCAAATGCAAAAAGGGACCCGTCCATTACGGACGGGTCCCTTAAAACAAGTGATCGTCAAACCGATTTACTCGGCGTCGGTCTCCTCGTCCTTCTTCTCGGAAGGCAGCGGGGTAACCTCGATCTCGACGCCCAGAGTCTCAGCAGCGGACTTCATGGACAGGGAGATACGACGACGGTCGAGGTCGATCTCCATGACCTTGACCTGAACCTTGTCGCCCACGTGGGTGACCTGAGAAGGCTGATCGACGTGCTTGTTGGCCATCTCGGAGATGTGCACCAGGCCCTCGATGCCCTCGCCCAGATCGACGAAAGCGCCGAACGGGACAAGCTTGGTCACAGTGCCCTCGACGATAGCGCCGACGGGGTACTTCTTGACCAGTGCGCGCCACGGATCCTCGGTGGTCTGCTTGAGACCCAGGGAGATGCGCTCGCGGTTGAGGTCGACGTCGAGAACCTCGACCTCGACCTCCTGGCCGACCTTGACAACCTCGGAAGGATGGTTGACGTGGTTCCAGGAGAGCTCGGAGATGTGGATGAGGCCGTCGATACCGCCGAGGTCGACGAAGGCGCCGAAGTCGACGATGGAGGAAACGGTGCCCTGGAGACGCATACCAGACTTGAGCTTGGACAGGATCTCGGAGCGCTCGGCCTTACGGGACTCCTCGAGCACGACGCGACGGGAGAGGACGACGTTGTTGCGGTTGCGGTCCATCTCGATGACGCGAGCCTCGATGCGGGTGCCCATGTAGGAGGTGAGGTCCTTGACGCGACGGAGGTCGACGAGGGAAGCGGGCAGGAAGCCACGCAGGCCGATGTCGAGGATCAGGCCGCCCTTGACAACCTCGATAACCTCGCCCTCGACGTTCTCGCCGGAGTTGAACTTCTCCTCGATGCGGTTCCAAGCACGCTCGTACTCGGCACGCTTCTTGGACAGGACCAGACGACCGTCTTTGTCCTCCTTCTGGAGAACCAGAGCCTCGATGGGATCACCGAGTGCAACGATGTCTGCAGGGTTAGCGTCCTTGCGGATGGACAGCTCGCGGACCGGGATAACGCCCTCGGACTTGAATCCGATGTCAACGAGCACCTCGTCATGCTCGATCTTAACGACAGTGCCGTTAACGAGATCGCCCTCATCAAAGTCGGTAATCGTACCGTCGATGAGGTTGTTCATCTCCTCCTCATTGACATCGTCAAGAGAGAAAATGGACGAGTTCTGAATCTCACTCAAAGGTGGACCCCTTTCGAACTACGGGGCCCCGATTGCTAGGACCTACAGAAGGGTGCGACAAGCACACAACGTTTAGGAACACTCGGGAGCCGACAGATACTAATGTGACGCTTATGCAATCACGTTCGTATAGGTTACGGGGAAATGAGTTCGATTTCAAGCGTGAACTGCGATTTTTTACTCGTGTGGAGACTTTTTCGTAATCTTATGAACACACGTCTCCACAACTTGACGATAACCAGCCAGGCATTTGGCTTTAGGGTAAAGTATCCGGAGTCAACGACTCTAGATCAAATTTACGAGAAAGGTGCCCGCGTGCTCAAAGCAGTCGTTTTCGATATGGACGAGACGCTTCTTAGCATCAACCTCAACGCATTCATCCTTCGCTATTTTAAGGATGTCTCTTCGATGCTCGCGGATATCGGGCGACGCAGCCGCGGTGGCACGATGGCACGCCTGGGCACGATTCTGGTCGATCTCAACGCCAATCGTCGAAGCGGCACGGATAATCGCACCAATCTGGAGTTCTACCAAGAAGAGGTCGAGCGCCGATGCGGGATCTGCCTCTCCGATCCCCTCATCTACGAGGCGTTTACCTACTATGACCGCGAAGTTCTTCCGTACAAGAACGACGATGTCATTAACGCCCACGCCATGCCGGGCGCACACGCCGCGCTCCAGGCCGTACAGGACGCAGGGCTGCGCTGCGCGCTCTTTACCAACCCCAGCTTTCCCCAGGGCGCCATCGAGTGCCGCATGGGTTGGGGCGACCTGGCCGACGCTCCCTTTGAGCTCGTCACGCACATGGGAAACACCACCCGCTGCAAGCCCGATGCCACCTACTATCTAGAGCAGCTTCAGGTGATGGGGCTCGAGCCGCACGAGGTCCTTATGGTTGGCAACGATCCCAAACGCGACTTCCCGTCCCCCGATTGCGGCATCCAAACCGCCTTTGTGGGCCAGGGCAAGCCCAGCCGAGCCACCTGGCGCGGAACCATGGAAGACTTCGCCCGCGACTTTAACGCCGTAATCGAAGCCTTCTACGAGCACCAAGTAGCCGACGAACTGTCATAGGACCCCTCGCTCCAAACAAAATGGCGCCGCAGGTTGAGCACAAGTCAGCGAAAATGCCCCTAAGCGAGCAATGTGCCTTGAAAGAGGAGGGCATAGGCCTTCTGGCCATGCCCGACGATTGAAAGGCAGATTGCCGCTTAGGGGCGTTTGCAGCGTCGACCGGTTACGCGGTTTGGTAAAACCGCGTAACTAACAAACCTGGGTTTTACCGATCATGATGTTGAGGATCTCGACGTCGGTGTCCTTCATGCCCACGCGGCCCACGTAGCCCATGCTGGCGATTGTCTGCTCAACGGTATCCTGGATCAGGCCCTCGCCGGCGCGGAAGCCGCGACCTTGCATAGCCATATCGTGGCCCAGAATCGCCGCATCGACGGCAGCCGAGATCTTGGCGGCACAGCTCGCCTTGGCGCCGTCGCACACGATGCCGCCCACGTTACCGAGCGTATTCGAGACCGTCGCGCCAATCTGCTCGCGCGTGCCACCGCACAGCCAGGTAATCGCAGCGCCGGCGCCGCACGCGGCGCAAATAGCACCGCAAAACGCCGAGAGCGCACCAATATAGCTCTTGATATGCACGGCGATAAGATCGGACAGCATCACGGCGCGCACCAGGCGCTCGTGGTCGCAACGCAGGTACTCGGCATACTCCATGACGGGCAATGCGCAGGTAATGCCCTGATTGCCCGAGCCGCACACAATGGCGACCGGCAGCGCGCAGCCGTTCATGCGGGCGTCGGACCCGGCGGCCGCACGGGCACGGGCACGGCAGGCGACGTCATCGGCACGAGCACCCAGCAGCGTACGACCCACCTCGGCGCCCCAAGCGTGCGCAAGGCCCTCGGCACTGATTGCGCCATTCAGCTCAATCTGACGCTCAACGGCAGCGCGGGCGTCCTCAATGTCACCGTCCTCGATAAAGTCGATGATGGACTCAATGCTCATAGGGGTATCGGCCTTATCCGCCGCACGCTCGGCCACCACGCGCTCGGCGCAGGCGGCACACTCCCCCGCCGACTTGCCGCATACCGGAATACCATCGAGCGTATGGCACGTGACATTAGTGTGGTGATCGGTAATCTCGACGACCGCGGTATGGCCCCCGGCCGTGGCAGTCACCTTGATGTAGAGGTTGGGCACACCCTCGAC
>USOG01000052.1 GCA_900556365.1 uncultured Collinsella sp. | reverse complement strand
CTCAAAACGCACGTTCCCATCGAAAGCTCAAGATAGCCGGCGTCGTTGCGCTGGTGCTCGTTGTCGCGCTGCTGGGGTTTGCCGGCAACTTTTTGTTTGACTTTGCCCTGAACCCCCAAGCGCCGTACACCATGAAGATGATGCAGGATGGCAAGGACGCCGAAAAGGGCGAGCAGATGGACGCCGAGGAGGGCGAGGCACGGACGTGGTTTAAGGAAAACCGCGAGAGCAGCAGCCTCACCGCGAACGACGGGACCGAGCTTGCCGCCTGGTATTTTGCTGCGTCGGAGAGCACGCACGACTACGCCGTCTGCCTGCATGGATATACCAACGAGCCCATCGGTATGGCCCGATACGTCAAGCGATTCCACGACCGCGGCATGAACGTACTCGCACCCGCCGCACGCGCCCACGAGCGCTCCGGCGGCGACTATATCGGCATGGGCTGGCCCGAGCGGCTCGATGTCGTCGCATGGATCGAGCGAATCGTTCAGGCTGACCCCGAGGCGCGCATCCTGGTCTTTGGCGAGTCGATGGGTGCGGCAACCGCCATGAACGTCGCGGGGGAATCTCTGCCCGCAAACGTGAAATGCATTATCGAGGACTGCGGTTATACAAGTGTTTGGGACGAGTTTTCTCTGCAGCTCAAGGACGTGTTCGGCCTGCCCAGCTTTCCCTTGCTCGATATAGCAAACTTGGTGTGCAACGTGCGCGCGGGCTACGACTTTCATAAGGCGAGCAGTGTGGAGCAACTCAAACACGCGACGGTTCCCATGCTGTTTATCCACGGCGACCAGGACACCTTTGTACCGTACAGCATGCTCGACCAAAATTACGACGCGTGCGCCAGCAAGGTCAAGCAAAAGCTCACTATCCATGGCGCCACCCACGCCAAGAGCGCGCAGGTCGACCCCGAACTCTACTGGAACACGGTCGACAACTTCCTCGACAAGAATTTTTAGGAAAAAAGCAACGTCTGGGGTTTTGTTGCCAAAAATCGGTTTGTGGTCGGCGGTATTCGATTTTTCACCGCACTTCCGAAAAGCCGCCCGCGGGCACTGTGCTCACGGGCGGCTTTTGCTAACGCTGCGCTACAAAAACGCTTGATTTGTCCAATAGCTAGACGCTACTTGACCTCGATGAGCTCGTACTTGCTCGTGCCCAGGCCGATCTTTTCGGCGTGCGCGATGCACGCGCGCCAGTCGGTGTCGGGATGCGTGATGCAGAAGGGATCCTTGGCCTGCTCGCCCTCCAGATGCTCGTGATTGTGCTCCATCTTGGCCGCGCTATCGGTGAGCTCGGTGTTGGGCAGCGGCTCGGATGCCATGACGGCATCGGCGCAGGCCTGGTCGATGGCGACCGGGTCGAAGCTCGCGAACATGCCGATATCGTTGACGATAGGCGTGTCGTTTTCGGGATGGCAATCGCAGTTGGGGCTGATATCCATGGCGAGCGAGATGTGGAAGCTCGGGCGGCCGTCGACAACGGCCTTGGTGTACTCGGCGATCTTGCAGTTGAGCACGTCTGCCGCGGCCTCATAGCCGGGCTTGATGCAGTCCTGGTTGCATGCCGCAATGCAGCGTCCGCAGCCCACGCAGCGATCGTGGTCGATGGCAGCCACGTGCACCGTGCGAGTAGCGCCGCTGGCAAGCTCGCGCTCGCGGGTGTCGTCGAACGAGATAGCGTTGTGCGCGCAGATCTTTTCGCAGGCACGGCAGCCAACGCAGTGCTCGGGCGCGACGTTCGGCTTGCCGGCGGCATGCTGCTCCATCTTGCCGGCGCGACTGCCGCCGCCCATGCCCAGGTTCTTCATGGCACCGCCAAAGCCGGCCTGCTCATGACCCTTAAAGTGGGTGAGGCTGATCACGATATCGGCATCCATGAGCGCCTGACCGATCTTGGCCTCGTGCACGTACTCGCCGCCCTCGACCGGGACAAGCGCCTCGTCGGTGCCCTTGAGGCCGTCGGCGATGATGATCTGGCAACCCGTAGCATACGGGGTAAAGCCGTTCTGGTAGGCGGTATCAATGTGCTCGAGCGCGTTTTTGCGGCTACCCACATAGAGCGTGTTGCAGTCGGTGAGGAAGGGCTTGCCACCCAGCTCCTTCACGACATCCGCGACGGCGCGGGCGTAGTTGGGACGCAAAAAGCTCAGGTTGCCCAGCTCGCCAAAGTGAATCTTAATGGCGACGAACTTGTTCTCAAAGTCGATCTGCTCAATTCCGGCGTGACGGATGAGGCGCTTGAGCTTGTCGAGCTGGCTCTCGCGAGCATGCGTGCGCAGGTTGGTGAAGTACACCTTAGCGGGTGCTGCGGGTGCAGTTGCGGTCATAGATCTATCCCCTCGGTCTATATGGCGTTACAGACATAGAGGATGGTACCAGTTAAAGCAGAGTTAAAGTCAAGTACGGAACCTAGTCATTGGGGACGTTCTTAAATGACCAGTCGCAAGGGACACTCTTTCGCCGCCCGGCAGTTAGGGACAGTCCTTGCCAGCCGGCCGGCGAGCCGACGAATGGCAAGGACTGTCCCCGATGGCTACTCCTGCACTTTGAGGGCTTCGGCCAAGCTGACGCGCTTGATGGAGCGCGTGTGCAGCAGTGCCACGACCAGGTAGGTCGCAAAGCCGATTCCTGCGCACGCCGCCATGGACCAAGCGGGCACGTAGATCTCGATATTGCCGTTGTAGGCGAGCAACATCGAGCGGAAGATGGCCGTGAGCGAGCCAATAATGACCGGCAGGCTCAGCACGAGTGACGCTGCCACGCACAATGTGATCGAGCGGATGTACAGATGCGAAATCTCGCTATCGCGATAGCCAAAGACTTTCATGTAGCTGATCGAACGGGCGCTGTGGTCGATCACAGCCTTGGTCAGCAGGTACATAAACAGCAAGAAGATGAACACCGCAAGCCCAACCATCATGCCGATCATTTTGCTCATCATGCCGATGAACTGGTCGCCCACGGCGCGCATGTCGTCGGGCGTGGTGTCGCCGGCAAAGTAACGAGCATCGAGGTCGAGCTTCTTGTTGCTCGCATAGCCGTTAAAGTAGGTGGCGTCGTTGTCGAACAGCTCGTTAAAGTCGTCGATGCTCATATAGACATTCATATCCGACTTGGAGCCCCAGGCACAGTCCTTGCCCGCGTACTCAAAGGAATAATGCTCGCCCTCGTACTTGTCGCTGAGCGTGACCTTCTGGCCCTCGCTCCAGCCGAACTTGTCGAGTAGGCCGCCGCCAAAGACGACACGGCCGTCGCCGACGTTGAGGTCTTTCCAATAGCGTGAATCGGATGAAATGCCGTAGACGGAAATCGTCTCCTCGCCATTTCCATCGCCGCGGTCGTATTGCAGCTGGTAGACGGCGTATTTCTCGGCTTGCGCAATTGCGCCTGCACCATTGTCGATCGTATTGACCGGGTGGATATCGTCGTTGTCGGTGTCAATCTTAGAGGCCTTATCGATCAGGTCGATGGCCTCATCGCAATCGCAGCCGAGGGCATCGGCAAGATCGTCAAGGCGCGCGTAGAGCGCATTCTTCTTGTCCTGGACCTTGGCGAGCGCGTCCTGCGCCGCGGCCAGGCTCTCGGCAGACGGAGATGCGGTCGCGGCATCGGCTGCCGCCCGCGCCGCATCGGCCGCGTCGTCAAGCTCGTCATCGGCATCCTGAGTGGCGGAAAGCAGCGCGCCGTCAACCGACTGCAAGCGCTCGAGTGCCGACCACTGCTCGCGCTCCTCGGCAGTGCCCTCGAGCTCCAACGGCGCCTTGAGCGTGTACTGGTGCTCGGCGACCAGGCTTGTCTCGAGGTTGTCCGCATAGTGCGTCATCGTGGGCAGAATCGCCAGGCCAAAGAGCAGCAGTAGCGACGCAAATGCAATGCCCACGAAGAGTGTGGCGAAGTTGCCCAGATTGCGCAGGAAGATACGCAAGCGGAAGCGCGAGACAAAGCCCATGCGCTCCGGCAGCCGCAGGCCGCGCTTGGTGCCCGATTTGCCGCTCGACTCGTGACGAAGGAACTGCAACGGCGTCTTGCCCATCTTGCGAAGCAGACCCACCAGCGTGATGAGGACGAGCGCGGCGGCGGGAACCACGGCGCACTTCACAAAGATCTCCCAGCTCCAGTACACCTGGAAGGGCGGCAGGCTGTACGAGCCGTAATAGAGGCTGCGCATGGGCTCGGTAAAGAACACGACGCCGAGCGCAGTGCCCAAAAGCGCCGCGACCACGCCCACGATGGCGGGAAGCGCAAGGTAGTGCAGCACGATCTCGCGTCGACGATAGCCGCTGGCGAGCAGCGTGCCGATGATGGCGCTCTCCTCCTCGATGGTGGCGTCGGTAAGGACCACAAAGACGAACGCCATGATCACGATAATAATGTCGAGCAGCGTCATCCACATCATGGAGTCGCCGTCCACGTCGTCGCGGGCGTAGCCAATGCCCTGGTTGGAATCGGCGTCGATGAGGTCATCCACGCGTGCATCGGCATCGGTGAGCGCCTCCACCATATCCTGCTCCGCATCGATGCGGTCCGCGGTGGAGAGGTCGCGATCGGTAAAGGTGAAGGAGTAGGTGTAGGCGGGTGCGCCGCCGGCGTCCTCGAGCGCGGCAAAGCCGGCGTCGGTAACCTCGGCCACGCCGTACGTGATGGTGTTCACCGTAAAGTCCGAATTGTTGAGGAACAGCGCCTGGCTATCGGGCTGGGTCATGATGCCGCAGATGGTGTAGGTTCTGCCCTCGAGCTCGACCTTATCGCCCACGGCGAGGTCGTTGTTGGTGGCGAAGACACGGTCGATGGCCACCTCATCGTCCGTCTTGGGCTCCTTGCCCTCACAGTAGGACGCGATATCGACCTTGGTGCGGTGCGTATAGGTGCGCAGCGTGCGCTTGGTGCCGTCGTCGCCGGCGATCTTTTTGATGATGACGTCGATGGAGAAATTCTTGTAGAGCGTGATGCCGCCGACGTCGCCGGCTGCATCCTCGGCTGCCCTGAGCTGGTCTTTGGTGGCCTCGAAGGAGGTGGTCACGCGGCCGTCCTCGATCGTGTACGCATCGCGCATGTCGTCGATAAGGCAACCGATGGAATGCGCTGCGAGCAAAAAGCCCGAGGTAAGGGCGATGCTTCCGCACATAAGCAAAAAGATACCCAGGTATTTGCCGATATTGCGGCGCAGCTCGCGCGGGAGACGTTTTGCGAGAGGTGTCATGGCGCCGCCTACCAATCGAGCTCGGCGGCCGCGACGGGCGACTCGTTGAGCTCATCCTCGACGATGTGCCCGTCGCGCAGGCGCAGCACGCGATTGGCCATGCGCGCGATGGCGGCATTGTGGGTGACGATAATGATGGTGCAGCCGTAGGTGCGGTTGACATCCTCCATGAGCTGCAAGATTTCCTTGGACGTCTTGTAGTCGAGCGCGCCCGTGGGCTCGTCGCACAGCAGCAGGCCCGGGTTTTTGACGAGCGCACGGCCGATGGCGCAGCGCTGCTGTTGGCCGCCCGAGACCTGGCGCGGAAACTTGTTGCGGTGCTCGTAGAGACCCAGCGAACGCAGCAAGTCGTCGATGTTGAGCGGCTTTTTGGACAGGTGCGCCGTGACCTCGATGTTCTCCTTGATGGTGAGATCGGACACCAGGTTGTAGAACTGGAAGACAAAGCCCAGCTCGCGGCGGCGATACTCACCCAGGTCGGCGGGCTTGAGCACTGTGAGGTCGCAGCCGTCCACCATGATGGAGCCGCCGTCGGCATCCTCCAGGCCACCAATCAGGTTAAGGAATGTTGATTTGCCCGAGCCGGAGGGCCCCAGCATGACGCAGATCTCTCCGCGGTTGATGGACGTGTCGATGCCGTCGAGCACTGTCAGGCGCGCATCACCGTCGCCGTAGTGCTTCTTGAGCCCCTTGACCTGGACGTAGGCTTGCTTCGTCGCCATGCTATCCCCAATTGTTAGCCTTGTACTACTTTATGAACGTAATAGTAACCCTTGGCGAACTATTTTGGGGCGAGGCCTAGGATTTATTTCAGACTAGGCGCGGGATTTGGCGCGTGAGAGGGCCAGGCCTACGGCGGCAATGGCGACGGCGAAGAGCACGGTGACGCCCAGGTCGCAGGCGATGTCACCCAACACGGTGGACGTCAGATCCGAAGCGAGCGCCTTGCCAATCGCGTCGTTCACCCAATACGTCGGCACAAAGTGCGCCACCGTCTGCACGGCCGAGCCCATCAGCGACAGCGGCATCCAAGCGCCGCCCAAAAACGTCATGAGCATGCCAAGCAGGTTGCCCACACCGTTAAGCAGCTCCTCGCGCGCACCCAGGCTCGACAGCGCAAAGCCAACGGCCAGCGGCGTGCACGCCAGGGCAAACGTCGCCGCCAGCGCCAGGCACACACGACCCACGCCGACCTCGGCAACCGCGCCGGCAAAGCCCACGACGCCCATCATGCTCGACACAAACCAGATGCAGACGGTGAGCACGGCGGCGGCCGCAAACACGGCAAGCGAGCGCTGGCGCTCGGAGACCGGGCCGGCCTCCATGCGGCGCACACGCTCGGGCTCGTTCATGCCCGAGAACACCAGTCCCACCGACACGATGACCGACGAGATGATCGCGTACGCGCCAAAGTTGAAGTACGACTCGAGCGTGGCGGCGGCAGTCGAGTCGACCTTGACCTGCTCGATCTCGACCTCCGCGCGCTTGGCGGCGGCATGCTCGGCGGCCTTGGCGACGCTGCCATTAGAGGCGGCGGGCTCTAGGGCCGCCGCAGCGCCCGCGAGCGAGATCCAGCGCGAGGCCTCGGCAGACGAAAGCGCCGCCGCCATGGTGCCGGCGCCGTAGGTCACATCGAGCTTGGGCAGGGACTCCCCCGCGCGGGCGGCCGCGACCAGGTCGTCCTCAAACCCCTCCGGGATAAAGAACACACAGTCGGCGCTGCCCTTAGCGCTGTTGCTCTTGGAGAGCGCGTCCGCAAGGTCGTACGTGTCGTCGCCAACGCCCGTGACCAACTCAAAGCGCGAACCCAGATGCCTGGTAAGCGCACGCGAAAGGTCGCTATTGTCGCGGTCGACCACGATCACGTTGGTGTCGTAGGGCTCGTACTCGGTAAGCTGCGACGAGTTCCAGCTCACCGAGGCCGCGATGAATACGCCCATGAGCGAGATGAACACCGTATAGATGAGCAGGTAGAACGGGTGCGCCAGCGCCATGCGAAGCGCGGTCTTAAAGGTGCTCATAGCGGCTCCTTCCAAAGGTCAGCGTGGCGGCGGCAACGAACAACAGCGCCATAAGGACCAGCGCGCCGGCGCGAACGGCAAAGGGACCCAGGTCCTCAAAGAAATACAGGCGGTTGAACATGTCGCAGATGAGCTTGACGGGGTTGAGCCAGCACTCGGCCGGGCAGGCGCGGGCGACGTCGTCGGCAAGCGCCATCGCCGGCTCGCCGTAAAGCCCGGCAAACAGGGCACACGTGGTGGCAAAGCCCGTGAGGATGCCGGACTTGGACGCCTTGCCGCCCTTAACGGGAAGTGTGCCCACAAAGAGTCCCAGGCCCGTGGCGGCGAGCGCGGAAGCGGCGCCGCCCACCAGACACAGTCCCTCGCGCCCGCCAAAGTCGATGCCCACGACTAGGCGCACGTAGCCAATCGCAATCGCCATCGAGGCGAAGGAGACCAGCCACGAGCCCACAAAGATACCGGCCAGTGACGCCGTCTTGGAAAGACCGCCCACGCAGCGACGTGCGCCAAGGCCAGACAGATTGGGTTGCAAATCGACGACGCTCAAGGCGGCAAACTCGGCAGACATCATCGCCACCAGACCAAAGAGCGCGTAGTAGTAGATGACCGTGCCATCGGGCGCGGTGCGCGTCAGGCTCACGCGACGGGTGCCGCCCTCGAGCGACAGGGCGCGCGCAACCGCCTCCGGGTCGGCGAGCGCCGCCGGGTTGTCCTGGGCAATCTGGGACATGAGCTCGGCATTTTGTGTATACGAGCTTGCCACCGTCTCCAGAATGCTGCGGTCGGTGAGCACCGAACTCGCACGTGAGCTGTCGTAACTCGATAGCAGCGTGAGTTTGGGCGTGCCCGCGTCGTCGACCGTATAGATGCCCGCGACCTCGCCGGCCTTAAGCGCACGGCTCGCGTCGGCTGCGTCGTCGCACTCGTGGATCTCGAGCAGTTGGTCGTCGCCCTCCTCGTCGAGCGACGTCGCCACGTCCTTAAAGGTCGAGGCGTCCCAGGCCTCGTCCGCCACGATGGCAACCGGCACCGGATCGACCGTGCCGTCGGAGCTGAGGTTCGCAAACATAAACATGAACATCGTGGAAAGCGCGATGGGAAAGAGAGCGCCCCAAACCCACGTACTCGGCCGACGCAGCAGCGTCTTGACCGTGATAATAATGGTGTTGAACATGGCTGCCCCCTAGTCGCGCAGCTCGCGGCCGGTGATCTCGAGGAACACGTCGTTGAGGGTCGGCGGCTCGCTCCACACGCGGCCGAGCGCCACATCGGCGGCGCGCAGCGTGTCGAGGATGTCGACCAAATTGTGCGGGCTCGCTTCGCAGGTGCAGACGAGCTCGCCGCCGGACAGCTCAACCGAAAGCACGTGCTCGAGGGCGCGCAGCCGCTCGACCGTGGCGGTCTCGACGGCGCCGACCTCGACAGTCACGCGCTCGCCCATTTGAATCATGCGCTTGAGCTCGTCGTTGGTGCCCTGCGCCAGCACGCGGCCGCCGTCCATGATCATGATGCGGCTGCAAATCTGCTCGACTTCCTCCATGTAATGGCTGGTATACACCACCGTGGCGCCCTCGTCGCGCAGGCGGCAGATGCCCTC
>USOG01000051.1 GCA_900556365.1 uncultured Collinsella sp. | reverse complement strand
AGGACAGTCTTGCGGCCGAGGCCTTTATCGATTGGGTCGACCGCATGAACGAGGCCCTGGGAATCCCCAAATATGTCCTGGGCATTCGCCGCTCCGACATTCCCGAGATGGCGGCGCATGCCGATGCCGAGGCCAATCCCCTGTACCCCGTTCCACTTTTGATGGACCGCCTGGAGCTCGAGCATATGTACGAAGTTGTTGCAGGTGGTATGTTTGAGGACGAGAACTAGGAGGTTGCCATGAACACCGAAGAAATTGCGCGCATCGTCGGCGATCAGCGCACCTACTTTAAGACGCACGCTACGTTTGATGTCGATGCTCGCCGCCGTGCACTGGTGCGCCTGCGCGATACGGTACGGGCGCACGAGGCCGATATTGCCCATGCGCTCAAGACCGATTTGGGTAAGTCGCATGACGAGGCATATATGTGCGAGATCGGCACCTCGCTTTCCGAGATTCGTCATCAGATCGCTCATGTGGCTCGATGGAGTCGTCCGCGCCTGCGTCCGTGTGACCTCGCTAACGCCGTGAGCGTGTGCAAAACGCAAGCTGTGCCCTATGGCGTCACGCTCATCATGGCGCCCTGGAACTATCCGTTTTTGCTGACGCTCGAGCCGCTCGCCGGCGCGCTCGCTGCAGGTAACACCGTGGTCATCAAGCCGAGCGCCTATGCGCCGGCTTCGAGCGCGATGCTCAGGCAGATTTGCGAGGAAGCATTTGATCCGCGCCTGGTGACGGTCGTCGAAGGCGGGCGTGCCGAGAATGAGGCGCTGCTCGACGAGTGCTGGGACAAGATCTTCTTTACCGGTAGCGTTCCGGTCGGCAAGCTCGTCATGGAGCGCGCAAGTGAAAACCTTACGCCCGTGACGCTTGAGCTGGGCGGCAAGAGCCCCTGCATCGTGGATGCGACGGCAAACTTGAAGGTCGCGGCACGCCGCATCGCCTTTGGTAAATGGCTCAACGTGGGCCAGACCTGTGTAGCGCCCGACTATCTGCTGGTCGATACGCGCGTACATGATGAGCTGTTGGGCCTCATCAAGGAGGAGGTCCGCCGCATGTTTGGCGAGCATCCGCTCGACAACGAGGACTACGGTCATATTGTCAATGCCAAGCATTTTGCGCGCGCACGCGGACTGATCGACCCCGATAAGGTTGTGCTGGGAGGCACGGCGCGCGAGTCGTCGCTCAAGATTGAACCGACGATCCTAGACGGCGTGACCCCCGATGACGCCGTGATGCAGGAGGAGATTTTCGGCCCTATCTTGCCGGTGCTGACGTTTGAGAGTCTAGACGAGGCCGAGACGTTTATTACGGATCGTCCGACGCCGCTGGCTCTGTATATCTTTAGCCAGGACCGCGAGGTCCAGCAGCGCTTTGTGCGCTATGTGCCCTTTGGCGGCGGCTGTGTCAACGACACGATCATGCACTTGGCTACGAGCCATATGGGCTTTGGCGGCATGGGAGCGAGCGGCATGGGGCAGTACCATGGCCGCGAGAGCTTCGATACGTTTAGCCACAAGAAGAGTATCGTGAACAAGGCGACCTGGCTGGACGTGCCATTCCGTTATGCGCCCTACGCAAGCTGGAAGCACAAATTCGTGCGCATGTTTGTACACTAGAATCAGATGGCGTAGCGACAAACGGTCGAAAAGACACGAGGTGGGGCGAATTTGTGTCCGCACGAGCCCGTAGACTTCTCAATAAGGTTAAGCGCCGGTTTATCCGGCCGTTAGGGGAGTTGCCATGTACGAGCCTTCACGTGTTCTTTTGTCGTTTTATATTGCAGGATTTCAATATGCCGACGGCGCTTTGGTCCTAGGCGATCTTAAAGCGGGCGATAAACTGACGCTGTGCGCCGAGCGCGATAATCCCCATGATCCCGAGGCGGTTGCAATCTACTACGGCAACACCAAGCTTGGCTATGTTCCGGGAAACGAGGTCGGCCCGCTGTCCTTGATGATGTATTACGGCCATGAGGACGTATTTGAGGCCCGCGTGCAGCAGGTCGCTCCCGAGCGCAGCCCGTGGCATCAGGTGCGCGTTGGCCTCTACGTGGTGGATGCCCGCTAATCGGCAAGGGAGGCGGCCATGTTTGATGACGACGACCAGTTCGATCTGACAGACGATCCGTTTGAGTGGGATCTGCTACTCGACGACGATGAGTTGAAGCAGGATCGTAAGAAACGGCAGGACAAGAAAACTCAGAGTGACGCTTCGAAAAAGCAAGACCAACGCCGCCGCGGACTGTTCGGCGGGCTCTTTGGATAACCGCCGCATCGCTGCGTCTGTATACTTAGCACGAGTTGAACACGTTGCGAAATGAGGATACAGACGATGATGTGGTTTACCGCCGACTTGCACCTGGGCGATACGAATATCTTGCACGACATGGATCGACCGTTTGGTTCGGTCGAGGAGATGAATCGCAAGGTCATCGATGCCATTAATGAGAGCGTGGCTGCGGATGACCGTCTCTATATTCTGGGTGACTTTACCTATCGTTTGCCCCTGGCGGAGGCGGTGCGCCTGCGCGAGCGTATCGAATGCCAGAACGTGACGCTCATCCGTGGTAACCATGACGGTGACTGGGAAGATCCCGACGTACCGCAGATTTGGGAAGACGCGCGCGATTACCTGGAGATTGCTCCCGGCTATGCCAAGGGCCATCGTCTGGTTTTGAGCCATTACCCCATGCTCAGCTGGAACGGCAAGGCGCGTGGTGCCATTATGCTGCATGGGCATATCCACAGCAGGGGAGACCGCACCAATGCGCGCAACCGCGATCGCGAGCGTCCTATCTTTCGCTACGATGTCGGCCTCGATGCCAACGATTACAAGCCCGTAAGCCGCGACCAAATCCTGGGCTTCTTTGGACTGTAATTCTCGAACCGTCACACAAACCGCCACAAAGGGGACAGGCACCTTTGTGGTGGTTCGGGCGCCGTTGCCATTATGGCGGCGGCGCCTTTTTTGTCCGCGTGGCGCGGTAGAGTGTAGGCGGTTGAAATTTGCGTCCATCGAGGAGCTGCTATGAACGAGATTAAGTGCCCGCATTGCGGCGAAGTTTTTAAGGTCGATGCGTCCGGCTATGCGGACATCGTCAAGCAGGTGCGCGATGCTGAGTTCTCGCGCGATCTGGACGAGCGTGTGAGGGCGGTCCAGCGCGAGGGCGAGCAGGCGCTGGAGCTTGAGCGCTCGCGTTCGACGGCTGCTTTGCAGGAGGCAGAGTCTCAGCGCAACGCTCAGCTTGTCGAGCAGAAGAACACTGCGGATCAGAAACTGGCGCAAGAAGTCGCCAAGCGCGATGCCGAGCTTGCCGAGCTGCGCGCCAAGCTCGAGGGCGCTGCCGCAGAGCGCGAGAGCGCAAGCCAGCGCGCGGCGGTTGAGGCCCGTGCCGACGCTCAGAAGGAGAATGCCGAGCTTCAGCGAGAGATCGACAATTTGCGTGCGCAGTTGGGGCGCAAAGATGACGAAGCCAAGCTCGTCGAGTCGGCGGCGCGCAATGCTGCTCAAAACGATTTAGCTGCACGTGATGCCCAGATTGCCGAGCTGCAGGCCAGGCTTGCCGCGGCGGACAAGGCCCAGGAGATGGCGCTTGCCGCTGCCGCGGCAGAGTCGCAGCGTGAGCTCGATGCCGCTCGCAGCGAGGCCGAGCGCGCGCTTACTGACTATCGTGCGAAGGTACAAGAGAAGTTTTCCGCCGCAAAGGCTCAGTCTGAGCAGGAGGCCGAGGGCCTGCGCGCCCAGCTGCGCGAGCAGGAGCTGATGGCAAAAATGAACCTGTCGGAGGCAGTTGCCGCGGCGGAGCGAGAGCGCGATGAGGCACGTGCCAAGCTGACGAGCGAGCTGGCAGTGCGCGATTCTCGCGAGGAGCAGGCCAAGGCGGCACACGAGCTCGAGCTTGCGCAGGCCAAGCGCGCGAGCGATGACCTGATTCGCTACAAGGACGAAGAGATTGAGCGCCTTAAGGACATGAAGGTCCGTCTGTCCACCAAAATGGTGGGCGAATCGCTCGAGCAGCATTGCGAGACCGAGTTTAACCGTCTGCGCATGACGGCGTTTCCCAACGCGTACTTCGAGAAGGATAACGATGCGTCCGAGGGCACCAAGGGCGACTTCATTTTCCGTGAGTGCGACGCGAGCGGCAACGAGGTCATCTCGATCATGTTCGAGATGAAAAATGAGAACGATGAGACCGCGACCAAGCACAAAAACGAGGATTTCTTTAAGAAGCTCGATCACGATCGTCGCCAGAAAGGCTGCGAGTATGCGGTGCTCTGCACCCTGCTGGAGCCCGAGAGCGAGCTCTATAACGCGGGTATCGTCGACGTGAGTTACCGCTATGAGAAGATGTACGTGATCCGCCCGCAGTTCTTCATTCCCATGATCACGCTTCTTCGCAACGCTGCCATGGGTTCGCTGCGCTATAAGCAGGAGCTGGCGGAGTACAAGCAGCAGAACATTGACGTCACGAACTTCGAGGCCAAGATGGAGAAGTTCAAGGATGGCTTCTCGCGCAACTACAACCTCGCAAGCAAGCAATTCGAGTCGGCGATCAAGGAGATCGATGCCGCCATCAAGCAGCTCGAGAAGACCAAGGACGACTTGCGCCGCAGCACCGAGAACCTGCGCCTTGCCCACAACAAGGCCGATGAACTTACCATTCGTAAGCTTACCTGGGGAAACAAGACCATGAAGGCGGCGTTTGATGAGGCACGCGGGGCTGCGCCGGAGACAAATGATGAGCCAGCCGAGGCGGATTCGTATGAGGTCGAGGATGCCGAGTAAGGCATAGCGTATAGTGCAAAAACGGGGCCGCTGGCGATGTTGCCAGCGGCCCCGCTTCGTTTCGTTCCAGTATGTTCGGCTAGTCCTCGAGCAGGTCTTCGATAAAGCCGACGCGGTAGTTTTTGAAGACGACCTCGCCGCCGTCTTGTGTGGCGTCCAGATCGACATCGCCCATGATGCCAAAATCGTGGTCTCCATCCTCGTCGGCAAAGATCTGGTGCACGTGCCATACGTGCGCGGTCTTCTCGTCGGACTCATCGATGGAAAACATCGCGGCGCTGCGAGCATCTCCGTCGGTGAGGATCTCCTCGTGCTGCTCGTGGTAAGCGTCGAGTGCTTTTTGCCAGCGGACTTCGCTCATGCCCCAGTCCTCGTCGAGCTCGCCCAGATCGCGCACGTGTCCGCGGGCTGCAAGGGCCACACGGCGGAAGAGTGCGTTGCGCACCAGCAGGGTGCAGCCACGGCGGTCCGCCACGACCTCGTCAATGCCCTGCGGCGGCGCGGCGTCGAGGGCTGCCGGGTTGCCGGCGTTCTCCCACTCGTCCACCAGGCTCGAGTCGACCGAGCGCACCACAAAGCCCAGCCACGAGATAATGTCGCGCAGGCGCTCGTCGCGCTTCTCGATGGGTACGGTGCGGTCGAGCGAACGATAGGCTTCTGCCAGGTAGCGCAGCAAAATGCCTTCGGAGCGGGCGATGCCGAGCTTTTGAATGTAACCCTTAAAATCGCTCGCGCTTTCCAGCATATCGCGCAGGACGCTCTTGGGAGAGAGCTGGTAGTCGTTTGCCCAGGGTACTTCCTGGCAGTACTTGTCAAAAGCGGCATCGAGCAAGTCCTCGAGCGGCTTTTCGTAGGTGACATCGTGGATGCGCTCCAAGCGTTCTTCATATTCGACGCCGTCAGCCTTCATTTCGGCCATTGCGCGGTCGCGCGCGGCGCGTTCCTGTGCGCGCAATACTTGCTTGGGGTCCTCGAGCGTAGCCTCGACCATCGAGATGAGGTCCATGGTATAGGTCTCACTCTCGGGATCGAGCAGCTCCAGCGCGGCAAGCAAAAACGGCGAGAGCGGCTGGTCGAGTGCGAAGTCCTCGGGCAGATCGACCGTCAGCGCATAGTCGATGTCTGGTGCGGCGTCAGTCGGGGCGTCGGGCGCGAGCGGCACCTCGGTGCGAACGACGACGCCGGAATCGATGAGCGTGGCGAAGATTTCGTCGGCGCGAACCTCGAGCTTAGCCTTTTCCTCGGGAGTCTGCAGGCTTGTCTCGATGAGGTTGTGTACGCGGGCTCGGGCATCGCCGCCCTGCTCGACCACGCTAATCACCATGGAGTGCGTGATGCGCAGGCGCGGCTTGAGTGTCTCGGGCTGCGTCTCGATCAGGCGCTCAAAGGTCTGCTTGTTCCAGGTGACAAAGCCCTCGGGGGCTTTTTTCTTTTTAATCTTACGGAGTTTTTTGGGGTCGTCGCCTGCCTTGGCCATGAGCTTGGCGTTCTCGATCTCGTGCTCGGGTGCCTCGGCAATCACCATACCCTCGGTGTCAAAGCCCGAACGGCCGGCGCGACCGGCAATCTGATGAAACTCGCGGGCGCGCAGACGACGCATCTTGTAGCCGTCGAACTTGGTGAGCGCGGTGAGCACCACGGTATGGATGGGCACGTTGATGCCGACGCCGAGCGTATCGGTGCCGCAGATGACGGGCAACAGGCCCTGTTGTGCCAAGCGCTCGACCAGCAGACGATAGCGAGGCAACATGCCAGCATGGTGCACGCCGACGCCGCATCCAAGCAGGCGCTTGAGAATCTTGCCAAAGGCCGTGGAGAAGCTCGTGCCCTTGGCCGCCTCCTTGATGGCCTCGCGCTGCTCCTTGCTGGCAATGCCGAAGTTGGCGAGCGACTGTGCCGTCGCAAGTGCGGCATCCTGGCTAAAGTGCACGATATAGAGCGGGGCCTCGCCGCGGCGCATGGCGAGCTCGACCGTGCCCTCGAGGGAGGTTGTCACGTAGTCGTAGCTCAGCGGCACGGGGCGTGGGGCATCGACGACCAAGTCGCAGGCAGCGCCGGTGTGTTCCTCGAGCGAGGCGGCTATCGCGGTGACATCGCCGAGCGTGGCGCTCATGAGCATAAATTGCGTGTGAGGCAGGGTGAGCAGCGGCACCTGCCAGGCCCAACCGCGATCGGGGTCGGCAAAGTAGTGGAACTCGTCCATGGCGACGCAGCCCACGTCGGCGTCCTCACCCTCGCGCAACGCATCGTTGGCAAGGATTTCGGCCGTGCAGCAAATGACGGGCGCCTTGGTATTGATATGCGTGTCGCCGGTAATCATACCGACGTTATCGCGGCCGAGCACCTGCACCAGGTCGAAAAACTTTTCGCTGACCAGGGCCTTGATGGGGGCCGTGTAGTAACAGCGCTTGCCCTGCGCCATGCCCATAAAGAGCATGCCCAGCGCGACAAGCGACTTGCCCGATCCGGTCGGTGTTCCCAAAATGACGTGATCGCCGGCGGCCAGGTCCATGAGGGCCTCTTCTTGGTGATCCCACAGCTCGATGCCGCGGTCGCTCGTCCATTCAAAGAAGCGTTCAAGGGCCTGGTCGGGCGTGAGCCACGGTTCGGGCTCGCTGCCGTCCTCGGGCTCCCACCAGGTGGGGGAGAGCGCGCCGAGCGAGCCGAACTCGGCCTCGGTTCCCGTGCCACCCGAGAATGAGCTGGCGGCGCCAGCGCCGGAGACGGTGCTGGCGGCGGTATCTGTCGTGGTTTGTGCCATGTGCTTGCTTTCTCTCGCGTTTGTCCGCCATCCATTATGGCGTAGCGGCGGCGTGGGGTGCCAGCGCGCGAGAAAATGCAGGAAATGGGCGTTCTGACCAGTCGGTTGGTGCGGCCGCTAACTAAGTGAGTAGACTTTTTGCGATATCGTAAGCACAAGGCTTTTGCGCAAGGGTTCTACCTGCGGTTTTAGTTTTCGCTATGCGGGTTGTGCTTGGCTCTTGCAAAAAAGTCTACTCACTTAGGCTCGAGGGTCGTTCGCTGGTGCCTATTCGCGCTTGTTTGCCGACGCCGCGACCATAAGAAGCCCCTAGGACTCTTGCGGCAGGCGTTTCTTGCCCTTGCGGGCGCGGTTTCTAAAGTTCTCGACGGCCTCTTCCATGCCGAGGGGCACGTAGGTGAGCTCATCGAGGTTATCGGGCAGGTAGCAGGCAAGGCTTTGCTCCTGCACGCGGCCCGCCGCGAGCTGTTCATCGCTGGGCTGCGCGCCGGGTGTGGCGCAAATGCCGTAGACGACGGCACCCATCTCGCGCGTGCGGCACTCGTACTCGGTCTCGGGATGCTCGGGATGGTCGCGGCGGACGTCGTCACTTACCCAAAGCGTGTCGTAGCCGGCCGCGGCAATCTGCCCCAGGGCGTAGTCGCGCAGCGGTTTGCTATCGGTGCGCAGCGTGACGGTGGCGCCGGCTGAAAAGAGCGGGCGGTAGAGCATCAGATGGTCGACATGGACGAGTCGTTTTTTGGCGTACTTGGCTTTGGGCTGCGGCGTGGGAAAGTTGATGGTGATGGCATCGAGCTCGCCTGCGGCAAACAGCTTCGGCAGCGATGCGGCGCCTCGGGGCAGGACAAGTGCGTTGGTCAGTTCCTGCTCGCAGACTTTCTGTGCGGCATAGGCGATGCAGATGGGCTCCTGGTCCATACCGATAAAGAGGGTGTTTGGCTCGTGGGCCGCGCGCTCTACAAGGTACGTTCCCTTGCCACAGCCAAGATCCAGGTGAAGGTGTTCGAAAGACTTGCTGCCTGCGGGCGCACAGGCCTCGCGCCAATCTCCGGCATAGGCCTCGGGGTTCGTCTCAATCGCATCGGCGTAGCGCTCCAGGCGCTCTTCGAGCACAAAGTTCTTAGGTATGCGAACGTGGACGGCTCCCATGAGGCTCCTTGGTCATAAGTAGGGAACGCATAGCTGCGCGTTCCGTCAATTGGTTGAAAAAGGGTGGGCATAGCTTGCCCGAAAGATGCGGCGCGGCTCGGCGGCGAGTCGTCGATGCCTACAGACGCTTGAGAATTACATAGCGGTTGAGCTCGCCGCTGCGACCGTCGGCATGGAAACGCTCAAGCTCGCGCACGGGGACCTCGCCACTCTTGTAGAACGTGCGGACGCCACGCACCAGGTCGGTGATCTGCTG
>USOG01000050.1 GCA_900556365.1 uncultured Collinsella sp. | reverse complement strand
GTTTCGCTCATGATAGGACCTCCTTACAGACCGGCGATGTGATCGGCAGGCGTCGCGACAACCTGTCCGGCGCTCTTGGCGGGACGCTTCTTCTTGGTCTCGGCCGTGCCCAAAAGCCTCGCCTCAAGACCGCTCACCAAGCGAGCGAGCGGCAGGGTGATGACCAGATAGAACAGGGCGGCAACCACGTACGGTGTAATGGAGCCCGTCGTGGCCACGATGGTACGGGCGTTCATGACGATCTCGACCACGCCCACGGCCGCAAGCAGCGACGTATCCTTGTAAAGCAAGATAAACTCGCTGGTCAGCGTAGGCAAAACATTGCGGAACGTCTGCGGAATCATAACGTAGAGCAGCGTCTGGAAGGCATTCATGCCCAGAGAGCGAGCAGCCTCGTTTTGGCCCTTGGGAATCGATTGAATACCGGCACGGAAGATCTCACACAGATAGGCAGACGAATTCATGGCCATGACGATGACGCCGAGCACGTAGTCATCAACCTTGACGCCGGCCAACGGCAGACCGAAGAACGCGATATAAATCTGCAGGAACGCCGGCGTACCGCGAATGATATTCACGTAGATACCGGCAAGGCAGCGCAGGATGCGCGACTTGGAAATGCGCATGAGCGATAGGGCGAAACCGAAGGGAATTGCCAGCGGAAACGCCACAAGCACGATCGAGAGCGACATGAGGAAGCCCTTGAAGACGATCGGCAGACTCTGGACCAAAATGACCGGGTTCAAGAACAGGCGCAGGAACATATTGGAGTTCCAGGCCTCGACCCACGGCTGCTCCTTAAGATCGGCCAGGAAGTTATCGAAGGCCGTCACGCCCTTGATCTCCACCGACGGAATCTTGGAGATCTTCTTGGTCGAGCCATCGGCCAAAGTGTAGGTGCCGCTAAAGGCCTCATCGCCGCCCTCGACGGGGAAGGTCACGCCGTAAACCTCGACACGGAAAAAGCCGCCGGCAGGCGCCGTCTCGCCAAAGTCAATCTTGAGCGTCTGGCCATCAGCCTTGCACGTGGGTTTCATGGGCGTACGATCCATGAGGTCCTCGCCCGAGAGCATCGTCAATCGCGTGTCATCGGTACCAAACGTCGTGCCGTCGACAAACGTCAAAGAAAGACCGCTCAGCTCCTCATCGGCATCGGCCTGGACCTCCCAGGTAATGCGCGTCTCGGTGCCGCCGACCACATCGCTACCCGAACCGGTATTGGGTCGGGCGGTAATCTTTGCGGTCTCAAGCGCCTGGGCGGTCGTGGGCACGCAGGCCCCCGCGCATACCAGGGCGAGCGCCACAGCCAGGGCACAGGCCAGCTTTTGGAGCATCGAGGGCAGTGGATAGCTCTGGCCCGTAGCTCCTTGGTTCAATCGAGACAAGGTGGCTCCTAACGTTTAAGTTGCCGACATAACGGGGCGGGATGACGCCCATTCAAGAAGCGCAAAGGCCCTCTCCGCCAAAACGGAAAGGGCCCGCGCGCAATCAAGTAGCTATTTTACTTGATGTTGTACTTAGCCATGAGGGCGTCAACGGTACCGTCATCAGTCAGGTCCTTGATGGCCTGGTTGATGTCGTCCTTGAGCTTGGTGTTGCCCTGGTTGATGGCGATGGCGTACTCCTCGCCGGTGCTGATCTGCTTGATGGTCTGGCAGGTGTTGAACTGCTCGGCGGTCAGCTGGCTGGCAACGGAGCGGTTGGTGACTACGGCGTCGCCCTTATCGGACTGCAGGGCGCTGAAGCACTCGGTAGCGTCCTTGTAGGGGACGATCTTGGCCTTGGGGAAGTTCTCCTGGGCAAAGGCCTCGGCGGTCGAGCCAGACTGGACGATGATGGTAGCGTCAGCGTTGTTGAGCTTCTCGCTGTAGTTGTCGGCCGTGATGTCGGTGTTATCGACCTTGGTCACGATAGCCTGATCGTCCATGTAATAGGAATCAGAGAAAGTGACTTCCTTCTCACGCTCGGGCGTGTCGGTGATAGCCGCGATGGAAACGTCATACTTGGCGCCCGAAGCGACGCCCGGAACCAGCGTGTCAAAGTCATTGTTGACATACTCGACATCCAGGCCCAGCTTGTCGCCGATAGCCTTGATGAGCTCAAGGTCAAAGCCCTGATAATCGCCGTTGTCATCCTTGTACTCAAACGGAGCGTACTCGGCAGAGGTGCCGACGGTCAGTGTACCGTCCTTGACGAGCGCGTACTCCTTGGAGCCGTCGACCTTCTCGACCTTAGCGTCGTCAGAGCTGCTGGAACCGGCATCAGAACCAGAGGTGGCGTTGGACGAGCCGCAGCCCGTCAGTGCGAGGGCGAGCGCCATGGCGCCTGTGGCGGCAAATGCGCCAAGCTTCTTAAGCTTCATAATCAGTCTCCTTCCGGTGACCTCGTTTGATTCAGAGGTCTGCAAAAACTGTTGGCTATTATGCACCCGGAATTACGAATCTGCAATGAGAAAACTGATTGAAACAAACCCATAACGTGAATGGAACACTCCACTTTGTAACAGTTATTACTGCTGCAATGACCTTAATAGTCTAATTTCAGCTGCATAACCTGCAAGTTCGTTCGGAGTCTCCAAAATAAACGGCAGCGAACGCAAACGGCCATTCGATACAATATTCTGCATAACCTGCATACCGCCACCAAATTCCTCGCTGCCAAGGTATCCTTTGCCGATGCACTCGTGACGATCTTTATGGGCGCCACAAGGGTTCTTCGAATCGTTGATGTGTACGGCATGCAAGCGATCGATACCCACCACGCGGTCGAACTCGTCGAGTACGTCGTCCAGATCATGGATGATGTCGTAGCCGGCATCGCTCACATGGCAGGTGTCCAAACAAACGCCCAGCTTATCGGACAGCTCTGGGCGCTTGGCGGCAACGCCCTCGATAATGCACGCCAGTTCTTCAAAGCTACGGCCCACCTCGGTGCCCTTTCCTGCCATGGTCTCGAGTAATACCGTCGTCTGCTGCCCCTCAAACATCACCTGGCACAGCGTGTCGACAATCATCTGAATGCCGGCGTCGGAGCCCTGTCCCACATGCGCACCGGGATGGAAGTTGTAGTAGTTGCCGGGCAGTGTTTCCAGACGCTGCAAGTCCTCGGCCATTGCCTCCAAGGCAAACTCGCGCGCCAGCTCCTTAGCGGAGCAGGGGTTATAGGTATACGGGGCATGCGCCACCAGCGGTCCAAAGTCGTTTTGCGCCATAAGCTCGCGCAGAGCCGCCACGTCATCCATGTCAAGGTCTTTTGCCTTGCCACCGCGCGGGTTGCGCGTAAAGAATGCAAAGGTATTGGCGCCAATGGACAACGCCGTCTCCCCCATTGCCCGATAGCCCTTCGTCGTCGAAAGATGACACCCGATCGTCAGCATCTCCAACTCCCTCTTCATCAGTTGCGGAAAAATACGGTCTATTGGTGCCATATTTTGGCGCAAACAGACCGTATTCCACCGCAAGTTATAAAAGGGGCATCAGGGGCACGGTCCGCCGAGCCCCCACGCCCTAAAGTTTCAAGCGAATCGCATCGATGATGTGCGCACAGCGCTGTGTGGCGGCTAGGGACATGATGGGGCTTTCGAGTTTCCCCGCCTGAATGAGCCGCGCCGCATGCGACACCTCACCGTAAAAATCATCGACCTCAAATGGTGCATCGATTTCGAGTATCCGACCGTCGGAATACTTCACATGAGCGAGCTCGGGGCGATGGAGACGCTCGATTTCCAACGAGCCCCGCTCACAGGCAATCGTTAAGCGGCTTTCATATGTTGCTTCGCCGTCGCACACCATATGAATGGGTATACCGTCGACGCTCATATGGATCTCGTCGGCCCAATCGACGCGGCCGCCCGATACGTCACGCCAGCGAACTTCACGAGACGAAACTTCGCAAGCGCCCGCGAGCAAATCCTCAAACCAACCGACTGCATAGCAGCCCATGTCATATAGACAGCCGCCCTGCAACGGATCAAGCAGATAGCCCGAAGGAGACTCGCCGTAATCGAGCTTTTGCACGCTTTCAATCGAGACAATACGGCCAAGCTCACCCGACGCAAGCAAGTCCTTCACGCGAGTGCGCATCGGGCAAAACCGATTCTTCATCGCCTCCATAAACAGCACGCCGCGCTCGCGAGAGGTGGAGGCAATCGAGAGAGCCTCTTCCTCACTCAAAACGGCCGGCTTTTCGCACAGCACGGCCTTTCCGGCGCACAGCGCGCGACAGGCCCAACGCGTATGCATGCCATGCGGAAGAGCCAAGTAAATTGCGTCGACATCGGGGTCGGCAATCAGCGCGTCATAAGCCGCATCGCCGTTATCGTCGACCGAGGCATGGCCATGCGCAGCATCAATCGAAAACGCTCGGCAAAATTCCTCGACATGTGCAGGAGTGCGGCCGGCCGCAGCCACCAGCCGTGCCCCGTCGACCTTCTTGAGCGACGATGCAAATCGATGAGAAATGTGCCCAGCGCCCAAAATGCCCCAACGAACCTCACGCGAATCATCCCATGAATCCCGATGGCCCACGACAGCCCCCTTCAGTTGCGGTGGAATAGTCCCTGTTTAAGCCCTATTCTGCCGCAAGCAGGAACTATTCCAGCGCAAGTTATAAAAGGGTCACGAGGAGCGCGTTTTGCCGAAGGCCTTAAGCACTGCCGTCACGGGGCCAGGCTGGAAACGTCGGCGCACGTCATCGAGACGCTCGGGGATATCGATATGCTGTGGGCAGTGGCGCGCGCATTTGCCGCACTTGACGCAATTGCTCACCAGCTTGGCCTCGCTTGTGCGCACCGCGCTCGCCGTAAAGTACTGCGACAGACCCGTAAACCAGCTGTGCGCATAGCTTGCGTTGTAGGCGGCAAAACATCCAGGGATATTGATGCCTTTAGGGCACGGCATGCAATAGCCGCATCCCGTACAGGGCACGCGATTCGATTTTTCAAACTCATCCAGCACGTGCGCGATCGTGTCGAGCTGGTTGGCAGTCATCGAATCCGGCAGGGCCCGATCGGCCAACACCGCGTTCTCATCCACCTGCGCGATATCGGTCATACCCGAAAGCAGCATCGTCACCTGAGGATGATTCCACACCCACGAAAGACCCCAGGCGGCAGGAGTGCGCAAATGCGGGTCACGGGCACTATCGAGCACAGCGCGGGCCCGTGGCGGCAGCTTGCCCGCTAAACGCCCGCCCAGCAGCGGCTCCATCACAAACACCGCGAGCCCGCGCTCCGCAGCCGCCATGAGTCCTGCCGTTCCCGCTTGGTAACGCTCGCCGGCATAGTTGTACTGTATCTGGCAAAAATCCCAGTCATATGCGTCAAGCATCGTCAGGAAATCCACCGCGCTGCCGTGGTACGAAAAACCAATCTGGCGAATGCGCCCCGCCGCCTTTTGACACGCGATCCAGTCCTCAATGCCCAATGCCACCACACGTTCCCACTGGGCGGGCGAGGTAATGTTATGCATGAGGTAATAGTCGATATGGTCGGTCCGCAGGCGCCGCAGTTGCTCATCGAAGAACCGGTCGAAATCCTCCGCGCACTTGCACGAAGCATGCGGCAACTTGGTCGCCAGCAACACCCGGTCACGCAGCCCCAAGCGCTCAAGCGAGGCGCCCACGCACGCCTCGTTACCGGGATAGAGATACGCGGTGTCCAGATAATTAATCCCCTGCTCCACCGCACGGGAAATGATGGCATCGGCTGTCTTCGCATCCGGACGTCCCGGCGCACCGGGAAACCTCATGCAGCCCAGACCCAACGCCGAGATACGGTTGCCGCTTTTGGGGTCAACGCGATATTGCACGGCCCCTCCCTTCGCCATCAGCGCCCCGGCAAGGCGAAACACAATGGTCACGCAGCCGAAACATCGTGGAATCGCAATCGAGAACGTATCGTAACGCAGCAGAAATCGAGCTGTCACGGCACCGCTTTAACATCAGCAAAAAGCCCGATGAAAGGAGCCGACCATGCCCGCACTCGACCTTTGGAACCTTGCTTCCCAGCTCAAAAGCACCGATTATCGCTGGGTCGACCTCACCCATACGCTCTCGTGCGACACCCCGCACTGGTTTGGCTTTAAGCCGTTTGAGTCCACCAAGCTCTTCGACTATCTGCCAAACACGCCCGAGGACATGCTCGCGCCCATGCGTTGCTTCCAGTATTCGGTCGCCTCGCAATACGGCACCCACGTCGATGCACCGCGCCACTTCCATGTCGACGGCCGCTCCCTTGGCGAGATCGAGCCCATCGAGTTTATGCATCCGCTCTGTGTGATCGACAAGCACGAGGAGTGCGCCGCAAACCCCGACTTTATCCTAACCGTCGATGACCTCAAAACTTGGGAGGACGAGCACGGTCGCATTCCCGAGGACGCTTTCGTCGCCTTCCGCTCCGACTGGTCCAAGCTCGCCGATTTGGAAAACAAGGACGAGGACGGCCAGCCCCACTACCCCGGCTGGGATCTCGATGCCATTAAATGGCTTGTAGAAGAGCGCAATATCGGCGCCATCGGCCACGAGCCGGCAGACACCGACCCCGCGTCGGTGACCACGCGTGAGGACGCCTACCCCTACCCCGGCGAGCAATACATCCTCTCGGTCGACCGCTATCAGATCGAGGTCATGGACCATCTGGACGAGCTTCCCGCCACGGGTGCCGTCATCTTCTGCACCTTCCCCAAGGTCCGCGATGGCGTCGGATACCCCGCCCGCGTTTTTGCCATCTGCCCCACGGCATAAGTTCCCATGCGTTTGTTCTTCTAAATTCAACCTCCGGTGCACGCTACACGCCCCAGCGGCATACAATCCATCAGGCGCCCCGCACGCGGGCGCCTTTTTGTGAGGAGATGATTCACATGCAGATCAACAAGGTCGCCTTTATCGGCAAGGGCGGCGTCGGCCTGCTCTACGGCAGCATGATTGCCAAGGCCCTCGGCAATGACGCCGTCGAATACGTTATGGATGACGCCCGTTTTGAGCGTCACGCGGGCGATGCGCTCACCGTCAACGGAAAGCCTTGCGATCTCACGTCCGTCCGCGCCAGCGAGGCAGCGCCCGCCGATCTGGTCATCCTGACGGTCAAGACCACCGGTCTCGACCAAGCACTCAAGACTATGGAGCGTGTCGTGGGACCCAACACGCTCATCGCCTCGCTGTGCAACGGCATTACGAGCGAGCAAAAGATTGCCGAACGCTTTGGCTGGGAGCATACCGTCCTGGGTATCTGCCAGGGCATGGACGCCGTATTCCTCGACGGCGCGCTCACCTTTACCAATGCGGGCGAAATCCGCTTTGGTGCAGCCGCCGGCACCGACCCCGCGACCGTCGCCGCTATCGACGAGCTCTATACGCGCTGCGGCATCGCCCATACCGTCGAGGACGACATCGCTCACCGCATGTGGGCCAAACTCATGCTCAACGACGGCATCAACCAGACCTGCATGGCCTACGGCGGGACCTACGGAAGCGCCACGGAGCCGGGCTCCGAGCAGCGTCGCTGCTTTGTTTCCGCCATGCGCGAAACGCTTGCGGTCGCCAACGCCGAGGGCGTTGAGCTGACCGAGGCAGACCTGACGCAAATGGTGCACCTCATCGAGGGAATCGACCCCGCCGGTATGCCCTCGATGGCTCAAGACCGCATCGCAAGGCGCAAAACCGAGGTTGATGAGTTCGCGGGCACCATCTGCCGCCTCGCAGCCAAACACGATATCCAGGCACCGCAAAACGAGTGGCTCTATCGGCGCATCCGCGATATCGAGAAAAACTGGTAGCGCCAACTCGCCGCATTCAACAGCCTTAACAGCAAAACCGCCGCAAGGGAACCTTTCCCCTGCGGCGGCCTTCATCTTCGTCTACGATCGGCGGCCGATCTCACAACAGTTAGCGTTGCGACCCCGGCACCTCGTCCTCATCGTCGCGACAAAGGACAACACCGGCGCTTCCCAGCAGCGTGGCCGCGATCAGCGCGCCGACCACGATAGGAGCAGCCCCGCATGTCCCCTGAATGCCCGCGACGAGCGCGGCCGTGGGACCAAGGCAGCCAAGCATCAACGCGACGGCGGCAACGGCAATATCTCGAGCATTCACAAGACCACTTCCTCCAAGAGAAAGACCTTATTTCTCAAGAACCAGTGTGCCCCGCATCCATACGCCCAGCGTACCGCCACGGTAAGGGCTCTGTTAACTCAAACGCATACATAGAACGGACGTCCTTACGTTGCCCTAAAGCTCGGTAAAGACGCCCGTCCGCCAAATATCCTTGATGCAGAAAAATTACCAACCGGTGTAGTAGTCGGTGGTTCCGGCAGCGCAGCCGGAGTCATAGACCTTGCAATCACCCTTGGAGCCCGTAAAGGTCGAGCCCTGGGCCATATCGCCCGCGGCAACAACGTAATAGCCGTCGGAATCGCGCCAGAAGCCCTCAGAATCCTGAGTCCATTCGCCCGTGCGATAGTGATAAAGCACATTGCTGCTGTAATAGGTCTCGCGGCGCCCGTTGTAGTTATTGACACCCGCAGAGCGCGTCAGGCCCGACCCGTTCGCGTAGGACGCGGCAGACGCGTAGGACGGAGTGTAACCGGCGTTGTAGTACGAAGCCTGGGCGACCTCGGCAGCCTCCGCCTCGGCGGCAGCCTCGAGCGCTTCGCGCTTGGCATCCTCAAGCGCAATGCGCAGCTCATCGAGCTCGGTCGACTTGGCGTCGACCTCCCCCATCGTCAACAGGTTACCCGCACCGTCGATGCAACCCTGCAACACAGCGCGCTCGTCATCGGTAGCATAGTCGCCATACATATTCATAATGATTTGAGCGCGCATCTCCAGGGAATCGCGCTTGGCCTCCATCGAGGCGTTCCACTCCTGCATGGAACCATAACCATCGCCGCGATAGTCAACGGGCTGTACCAGCGTCGTCTCGGACGGCGTAGATCCAACCGTATCGGACAGTGTTGCGGCGTGGGCATCAGTTGCACCGGCGCCCGCCAAAAGTGCCACGGTCAGAGCGGCGGAAAGGGCGGCAGCTTTCGGTTTTCGTGAATCGATCCTCATGTAGCTGGAA
>USOG01000049.1 GCA_900556365.1 uncultured Collinsella sp. | reverse complement strand
CGAAAACCGTTTGGCCTGCATAAGGTCACGAGGGTTCGAATCCCTCCTCCTCCGCCATTTTGGTTGAGAAAGCTCCCAACAACGGGAGCTTTTTTGTTATCGAATTACGTCTCGATCCCACGCTTCCCCAAACGTGTACGCCAGCCTCCAAAAACGACATTTTTCGACATCTTTGGAGGCTGACGTACATGTTTGGATTGAGCTCACGGGAGTGGCACTATTCGGAAGGTGCCTCTTCGTCTCGTATGCCCTTCCAGTTGCGGATAAGCGTCTTGCGCAGTTCATTTTGCTTTCGCTGGTACTCGGCATCGGTGCAGCGAGGCATGCCGAGGGCTTCGCGAATGCTATTCATGGCACGGTGAAAGGCGAGCTGGTTCGCTAACTGTGCCGAGGTGAGCGTAACGATTCGATATCCCATTTGGGAGAGAACGGCCTCTCGCTCCGCATCTGCTCCCTTGCGCTCGAACTCATCGTGGAAGCCGCCCTTATATTCGATACCGAGCTCCCTGCGTTTGTAGGTAACGAGCGCATCGATTTTGAGTGTTCGAGCTTTGGCACAATGCCAGAGACGTTGAGGGATCTCGAGTGGTTTGTTGAGTTCGATACCTCGGATGCCAACGCCACCTTCGCTTGTTGGGAGTGAGAGGGCGATTGCCGAAGCGGTCTCCATAGGCGAGGCCGAGTGATCGTAGATGTGCCTGAGCGCGAGCCGTGCACGTGTGGCACCGGGTTTGCCGGGGTGTCGATCGAGCAGTTCGTTTATTTCATCCTTGGAGGTGGTGGCTGGTTGCTCGGTATAAGGGTCGGCGGGATTGAGCCTCATGCGATAATCGCCACAAACTTCATAGCCATATTCGAGATATTCGATCCTATCCATCCATTCGGCAGCGAGCACGAAGGTGAAGGCTTCGTCGGTGATGAAGATTCCGGGCGTCAACTCGTTAATATGCTCGTAGGGAAGATTTTGTCCAAGAATGTGGCAAACGACGCCTTTGGTACGAATTCGCTCGAATTCGAATACAACCGCGATATCGATAGTCTTAAGCATATCGGACGGAATGCCGCAGTCGGTAAGGGCCTGTCGTATGCGCGCAACACGTTGCTGGGTGGAGATGCCTTGTGCGCCTATCTGGTAGTCGTGCCGCGCAAGAGACTGAACCAAATTCTGGGGTGCATGATGGACAAGCCATGCGGTTTTATGCGAAATGAGAACAGGGGTATCCATTGAGGGCCTCTCGCTCTGAGCCGGTATCCAACTCTTATGTCCGTTGAAGTGGGGAAATATACCGGATGTGAGTAAATCAACTCACTCATGCTGTGAGCTCAATCCAAACATGTACGTCAGCCTCCAAAGATGTCGGAAAATGTCGTTTTTGGAGGGTGACGTACATGTTTTGGATCCCTGGCATTCCAGCAATGCCGTGTCAGCATCCGCTGCCAACCGTTTACCGAGCAATAGGGCCGCCACACCCGCCGACCATGTACTATGTACGGGCATTGTCTAAACTCGCAATCAGAAGGACCCCATCTTGCCCGTTGCCGCCGCTATGATCGTTACCGCACACGCCTCGGATGCCATGGTTGCCATCCCGTTTTGGCTCGAGATGTTCGCCGTCGTCGCGGCATCGATCTCGGGCGTGTTGGTCGCGCGCGAGCACAAACTCGACCTGGTGGGCGCCGTCGCGCTCGCCGTGGTCTGCGGACTGGGCGGCGGTCTTTTGCGCGATATGACACTCCAGGTGGGCAACGTCTACATCCTTAACCAGCCGATGGCGCTGCCGCTGTCCATCGCTACGGCGGCCATCATCTACATTTTCCCGGCAATCGTCGACAAGCCCGAAAAACTCATTCCCCTGCTCGATATCATCTCGGTGGGTATTTATGCGGCAACCGGCGCAGACAAGGCGCTGGTCTACGGCTTTGCGCCGGCGGTGTGCATCATGATGGGCTTCTTTACCGCGGTGGGCGGCGGCATGCTGCGCGACGGCTTTATGGGCGTGGTGCCGGGCATTTTCCAACGCACTAACTTCTATGCCATCGCGGCCATCGCCGGATCGGCAAGCTATGTTTGCCTTGTCATGAGCGGCTTGGTCAGCAATGTCGTCGCGCTGGTCGTTTGCGTCGTGGTGACCATGGGTCTGCGCTGGCTGTCGCTGCGCTTTGACATCAAAAGTCCCACCGAAGAAGATATCGCACGCTTCTTGCACCGTAAAAAGTAGACAGCACGGCACGACCCTTCGAAATGCAACCGAGAGGTTCTTTTAGAGCGCCCGCGCGTTGGGTACCCTGTTAGGTATATGCCAAACACCTAACAAAAGGATCAACCATGGCTTTCAATCAAACCGCGGCGGCGCCGTCACACAAGATGCGTCGCTGCCTGCTTATGGCATTCGCGCTCATCGCGCTGGCGATCACCGCGCTTCCCACGGCGTCGTTCGCCGGCACGGACACCGCAGGCAATGTACTTGCGACCGACAATGACGCCAATCCGTCCGGCGTCGAAGGTGACCTGTACTGGGCAGGTCAGGACCTCAACTTGGACGATACGTCCATCGACCGCGATATCATCGCCGCGGGCGATACCCTCTCGATCCGCGACTGCACAGTGGGCGGCGCCGTCCGTCTGGCGGCACGCACCATCGACATTGCCAAGACCGCGGTTGATGGCAGCGTGACCATCGCTGGCCAGCATGTCGTGCTCAATTCTGACAGCACCGCCAACTGTTTCTACGCGATAGGCGAGACGGTTGCTCTGCGAGGCTCCACCAAGTCGGCAGCGCTCGCGGGCGATACGGTGACCATCGATGGCACCGTCGATGGCGATGTCGAGGTTTGGGCCGACAAACTCATCCTAGGCAAGAACGCCCACATCACCGGCACCGTGAACGCGCACGTCTCCGAGGACCCCGAGCGTGCCGCGGGAGCCGAGGTCGGCGCGCTCAAGATCGACCGCACCGAGAACGAGGATACTTCCACCGTTAACGATGTCATCGGCGGTATCGTCGCCGCGGCACTCTCGACCTGCTTTGTCGCTCTGCTGCTCGAGCTCGTCTTTCCGCGCGCGACCGCCGGCGCCGCCGGCATGCTCCACCAGCGCCCCATGCCCCTGTGGGTGAGCGGTCTTCTGGGCACGATTGCTATCGCCCCCGCCGTCCTACTGCTGATTATCTCTATCGCTGGTCTGTCGCTTGCCGGAGCCCTCTTGTGCGGCGTTATCGGCATCGCGTTGGTGTCGAGTGCCTTTGCGGGGTGCGCGATCTCCCGCATGGTCGGACACAACCAAAACCGCTACGCCATGGCAGCCGTGGGCGGCGTAATCGCAGGCGCCCTCACGGGGCTTCCCCTCGTAGGTGACTTCATCAGCGGCGTAGCCTTTGTCTTTATGCTCGGCTACGTTATCCAGATCATCTGGCGCAACGCCCACCTCAAGCCGCAGCAGCCGGCTAACATGCCAGGACTCCCCACCGCTTAGCCACCAACCACCACAAAGGTGCCAGGTTACTTTGCACCAACAAACGAAGCGGGGCACTCGGTCATGTCGACCGGGTGCCCCGCTTTTCTTGGAGGGTTCTCTAGTAACTTTTTCAGAACCAATGATCATCAGGTCGGTAGGCCTGTGCGTCACTCGCTACGGAGGCAGCACGCCATTAAGCAGGGGGGGCAATTATTTTTTACGACGACCGCCTCCCCGCTTGATGACGAGCGCGACAACAATAGCCGCCACTCCGATGGCAGCCAAAGCCGCCACCAGCACCAACGTTCTATCTCCCGTCGAGGGCATAAAGCCTCGACTTGCTTCTTTGCTTGGAGTGTTGAGCACCGACAGTTCAATCGAACCCGTCCCGGCATCAGCGGTATCAACCCGCAGAGGGCTTTCGGCCGACACGGTCACCTTGGGCTTCGCGGCTGCAACCTGTTTAACGTCCAATCCCTCGGACGTAACCGTTACCGTTCGCTTGCCCTCAAAGGCGGTGTATCCCTTGGGAGCCGCGACCTCTTCGACGGTGTAGACACCCGCGTCCACACCGCTCAATTCCACATGGCCGTCCGCGCCCGTGGTGACGCACGCGGCGGCATCCGTCGACCACGAGCCGTCGGTCGTTAGGATGCGCCCGCGGTCATCGATGATGCGCAGCTTGGCGCCCGCGAGCGGTTTATCGTCCGAGCTTGAGCGCTTGATCAGACTGAGTCCCCAGGTGTAGGCGCACGCGTCATCGCTCGGCGTGCGGGTGAAGCCGGCGTCGCCGGACTGGTCGGCGAGAGGAGAGCGCGGGTAGCGCAGGCAGACCTCGTTGGGGTTGCCCTTGGTAGCGCCCCTATTGCAGCTGGCCCCCAACGGCGCATCGTAGACAGCAACCACGCGGGCGCCCGCGGTGAAGGCTTCGGCCCCGCCGAGCGCGGCGATGAGGTCGCCGGTGCGCACGGTGAAGGTCTTGCCGTCGGCCGCCACCTTGGTGGCGCACTGGGCCGTGATGTCGGTCCAGCCCTTCGCGGGCTCGGTGCCGACGCGGCCGTCCTTGTCGGTCTGGACCGCGTCGAAGCCGCCGTCCGCGCCCGCCGCCACGTACACGCGCATGCTCGCGGCGACCCTGGAGGGGTCGAACCCCGCGCTCATGGTGTCGACGAACCGCACCGTATAGGTGTCGTAGGCCGTGAGGCCCGCCGGGACCGTGGCAGAGAGGCGCCAGTACAGGTCGTCGGCGACCGTGGCGTCGGCGGCCTTCTGCCAGGCGGCGGCGCTGTCCTCCAGCACGTGCTTGGACACCTTGGGGGTCGCGGCCTTGGGCTTGACGCTGACGGCGCTGCCGCCCACCAGGGCCATGATCGGCGCGGTGCCGGCCTCGCCCTGGGAAATGGCGTCATCGTCGGCGACGATGAGCCAGTAGCCGCAGGGCAGCTCGGCCGTCGTGCCCGCGTTAAGGGCCACGGAAGGCGCACCGGCATTGTAAATCGCACGGGCAAGCTTTGCCGCTAGCGTGGTCGTCATGTGCCCGTCGGCATTCATCCATTCGGCAGCCTCTTGCGCCGTCGATGCCGAGTTATCAAGCCCTGCATCATGAAGCACGGGAAGGGCAGCTTGGCGAACCGTGTCATTCGCCCACGCTACATCAGTTGCGACCTTTTGGTCGGCATCGGCATCGTCGACAACGGTTGCCGAAAAGAGCTGGTACGCGTCGTAACGTGTCGCGACTGTACCGTCCACCGTAATGGCTCCGGTGTCGGCAGCACGGGCCGTTCCAGGGGCGATCGCAAAAGCGAAGACGACGGCCATGGACATCACCACGACGGCCAACATATGACGGAGCACTTTACTCACGACGACCACTCCGATCAAGATCACGATGGCGGCGAGCATGCATCCACGTCGCGGCAAAACACAGCATCGAAGCACCAGCTAAATACGTCATAGTCAAACCAGCCCCGCCCGCCTCAGGTAGCGTAGTCGAATACTTGTTGGTAAAGGTCGGCGGATCCTGAGAGCCATCGCCATAGGCAACTACGGCGTTGAGTTGGTCCGTGCCATTAGTTACCTCAACCGTGACTTTGCGCGGGGTCGTGTCATAGGTGATGTGATCTTTAACATGGTCGATGGCACCCTCGGGCTCGACCTCGGAGATGGTGTAGGTATAGATTCCCGCCTTGTTGTACTTGACGTCAAAGGAGACATTTCCCTTGTCATTATTGGTCACCGTCTGGAGCACTTTGCCCTCGGCGTCCTTAAGCGCGAACGAGAACTGACCTTCCCTGAAGGTTCCGCCTTTAAGCACTTTATTTGCTTTTATCGTCGCTTTGCCTTCAAGGGGCGCGTCATACACCCAAATCTCTGCATCTGACGTTATCTCCGTATCGGCATCAAGCAAAGATCTCGCCTTGTTCATGGCTTGCTCGTATTGCTCTTCGGGCGCATTGCCCTTGAGCAGAATCCATGTTGGTTGGGCGACGCGATATCCAGGAGGCGCCGTCGTCTCCTCGAGGCAGTAAAGCTTGCAGGAAGCCATGGCGTCCGAACTCGTTTCCGAACTCGTTCCAAAAGTCACACTTCCGTCAGGGCCGGTCGTTCCGTCAGAAAAAAACGTCTTTGCGCCCTCAACGCCGGCACTGCCCTGCGCCTTATCCATGTCAATCGCATAGAGTGTGAACGTAGCGTCAGCCAACGACGCGGCAACGTCCTTTTCATCCACTTTGTGGACCACAATGCCGTGCCCCGTTCCGCCTCCCGATGCGCTGGCATCTATGTCATATTCACGCTCGTGTTTCACATACCCGCCTGCAACACCTTCAAGCTGCGCCTCGTTGGAAAGGGAAACTGTACCAGACTCACCGGACAGAACTTCATATTCGACTTTCAGGTATTTCTCATCGGGAAGCCTCAACGTCAATCGCTGCTGCTTTCCAGCGCCCTCGCCAATCGAGTCAAGAGTCGCTCTGTATTTTTCTTTTGTCAGCACACGCCAATCGCCGTTATCGCACTCAGATACGCTAAGCGACGAGGGGATAAACGTACACTTAGAATCCATCACATCGAACAGATCGAGGTAGTCGGTTCCGACCTTTAAGTCTAGTGCCGATTCATTAACGAAAATCGTGTATTGAATTCGCTTGCTATTACTTACCGACGAACCTGTCTTTGACAATACGTCGTTCTTGATCTGTACGGTATCAGAGTCCGCCTTAAATTCTTTACCATCTGAGCTTGCGCTCGCCGAGTTCGTGAGCTCGCCGAGATTCTTTGACGTATCGACTACCGACCTTTTAACAGCAGTCGAATACGTCAGCTTTGCGTACCCTGTATTATTGCCCAGCTTTTCCGTTGGAATTGAAAACGCAACCATCTGGCGATCGACAGCAGGCGTCAGCAAGACATCCGAAACCTCGGTTTTTTCTCTCTCATGTTCCCATTCGCGGCCGGGCACCGCCGTCCCGTAGGGATTTGAATACAAAGAATATTTAGCCGAGCCGGGAATATAACTCATTCCCTCAGGAAGCTCATCTTTGACAACGACATCCTTGCCATTGAGCCTGCCAGCGCCATAATACTCACCGGCAGGCGTCTTAGCTCGATTGGCATAGACAGTCCAGTCGACAATCCACGCACCTTTGTCGTTCGAGCCATCCACTGATTTCCAGTCAAACGTCTCATCCCACCGTGCTTGCGAGCCGTCTTCATTTATTTTTACACTCTTCTCAACCGAAGGCTCCGCTTCGCCCTCAACATAGTAAAAGACAAAATCAGAATAGCCGCTAAACCCGTCGACAGAGGCGAAGTTGGAGTACCAACCAGGAAGTGCATCGGTCACCGTTTTATACGTAATAACCACCTCGGGGGACTTATCAAGCGCTTCTTTGACTTTATCCGTAATGGTTATTTGGATATTGCAGTTGTGTTGGTTGCTGTTCTGCGACGGATTTTCACCACCCGCAAACGTCCAATCGGTACCTTGGTCCAGTTTGGTACCCCCAATGGTAATTACATGTGAAGGGCCATCGGAGGTATCCGGCCCCATAGTCTGCTTCCAAGCCGCCAGCATGGTATCTTTGATAAGAATGGATGTTGGGTTTTTCGCATTTACGTAATCACGGAGCTCTACGCGTAATTGCCAAGTTGCTTTTCCGGTCCGAGATGCCTCATCCGGATTAAGCAGCGTTTTGCTAATGGTTTTGCCCGTCCAAGGACGGATGTAGTATGCGGTGCTTTCACCAGAGGGCAGACCGGAGTCTTCTTTTTTCACACTTGCCGTGTTACTAACTTTTTCGTAGGAATTCTCATCTTTCAGCTTAGTTTGATAGACGATGCAGTAGGTCGCATACCGATCGCCCTCTTTTGGATTAAACGTATAGCTAAATGAATCCCCTGACTCGCTCAGCATTTCCTCATCGATCTTTTGTTTTTCATCGGCGGTCTCGCCCTTGTAGACCGTATAGCTGCCAATATAATCCTGCTTGCCATCGAGCTTGTCGGTAAAGGTGTAGCCAGACATATCGGCCTTGAGAGATCCCCTGTTGAGCACAACCTTCCAAGTGATGACAGACGATGTTCCGGAGCCAGCCTCTTTTTGAATCATGTCGTATTGAAACGGTTCCGACGCCCCTTTAATCGTAAGAGATTGTTGGTGATTTGCTTTTCCCCAGGTTGTTTGCACACTATTCCTACCTTGCGTAGGTGTGCCATTAGAAAGAGACAAGTTCTTGCTAACTGTCGTTTCGTAGGTAACGGTATGGTCGCCCTGAGAAAGGTTACCTAGCGGCAACGTTGCAGTTCGCTCTTCGATGCTCACGGACGAACCAAGAGGATTTCCATCGAGCTTGAAGCTGCTTTGCTCAAAGTCCAGGTAGTCACCGAGCGTATCGACCAGTTTTACATCCGTTGCGTGCGACGTAACACTCAGATTAATAGTCCAAGTTATCTTGGCATTTCCGGTACTGCTATCTTGGGAAAAGACACCTGATTTGTTTCCATCAACTGCGCCATCTTGAATCTCGATCGGCGCAGTTTCGCCAACGCCTGGAAATTTCAGTTCGACTTTTTCGCCGTCATCTACATCTTTGTCTTTAAGCTCAAACTCGAAATTGACGCGCACATAGAGCGAAGAGGGATGACCGCTGAGATAGCTGGCATCGTAATTAAAAACGACCTTGTTATCCTTTATGTACCAAGTTCCCATCCTTTGTGCATTCTCGGTATCATCCGTCCTTAAGATACCGCCCTCGTTCTCGTTCACAACAATCGAGTCGGGAAAGGTATAAATCGTCTCAAGCCTTTCAGGTGTAGGCCCACAATTCTCATGAAAACGAGCTTCCATAAAACCGTAGATAGTGTCGGCTGTCGTAATCGAGGGTGAGCCCTCTTTACCGAGAGGCTGCTGACGACCCTTATCGGCATACAGCCCAACCGTAACGTCCGCCGTATCGCCGTTGATCACAATCGGCGTCGGCGTCGTCACGTCCTCGGCGCGCACTGGGGCTGCGCCGTGAAAAACAGCGGCGGTGAGGCTAATCAAAATGAAGACCAGGGCCGCCATACCCAGCGACCGCGAGCGGTGTGCGTCCATAGTTGTCCCCTAATTCCTACAACATGGTGTGGAATACGGCGAATCGTCCCTTGATTCTCATTTTCATTGCAACAGCCTCAGGACTCAGCGCAACGCGTTGCGCTGAGTCCTGAGGCGCGAATCCG
>USOG01000048.1 GCA_900556365.1 uncultured Collinsella sp. | reverse complement strand
GAGTGGAAAGTTATACGGTGAATGCCACATGGATTTTGATAAAAAAATTGAAATGTACAGAAGAAAATTTCATAAGGTTCCACCGCGGGAAATTATTAAAAATGAAGCACAGTTACAGGGAATGCGTGAAAGCAGCAAGATTAATATTGCAGTACTTGATTATGTGGCAGAACACATTTGTGCAGGTATGACGACAGAAGAAATCGATCAGATGGTTTATCAGAAGACAACGGCAATGGGGGGTATTCCGGCACCGTTAAATTATGAAGGGTTTCCAAAGAGCGTATGTACTTCCATTAATGAACAGGTGTGCCATGGAATTCCTTCCAATAATGTACAGTTAATTGACGGCGATATTGTCAATGTGGACTGCTCAACCATTTATAATGGATATTTTTCAGATTCATCCCGGATGTTCTGTATTGGAAATGTTTCCGAAGAAAACCAGAAGCTCGTGCGTGTGGCAAAAGAGTGTGTGGAGCTGGGTTTACAGCAGGTAAAACCATGGGGACATTTAGGTGATGTGGCACAGGCGATTCAGGACCATGCAAAGGAAAACGGATATTCTGTTGTCCGTCAGGTCGGTGGTCACGGTATCGGACTGGAATTCCACGAAGCCCCATATGTCAGCTATGTGATAAAAAAAGGCACTGGAATGGTGATGGCACCGGGCATGGTATTTACAATTGAACCGATGATTAATATGGGAACAAGTGAGATTTACATTGATGAACAGAATGGCTGGACAATCTATACGGATGATGAAAAGCCGTCAGCACAGTGGGAAATTATGGTACTTGTAACCAATGACGGATATGAAGTGATGTCGTTCCCTTTTTGGCAGGTCGGAAGCTACAGGCGGTAGGGGACGCCGCTGCGAATGATGGACTCGCGTACCAGGACATCCATCGCATCGAGGGTGATCTCGGGCATCTCGCGATACTTCTGCAACACCGAAAGCTCCGTGCAGGCCAGGATGACGCGGTCGCAGCCGCTACGGGCGAACTCCCACATCACGCGGTCAAACTTATCCATATCGGGTTCGCGCCCGGCCTTCACATCGTCGTAAATGAGCGACATCACGTCGGCCTGACGCTTTTCGCTGGGATAGACGACCTCAACGCCCGCGGTCTCGCATTCGCGCCCATAGACGCCTGCGCCCACGGTGCCATCGGTTCCCATGATGCCGATCTTGTGCACCGGCTCGGCCGGCATGCTCAGGTTGGGGTCGAACTCGCACTCCCCCATCACCACGCCGGCTAGAGCATAGCGCACCGACTCGCGCGGCATGTGGATAATCGGCACCTTCGTAAACGACTGGATCTGGTCGTAGAAGTAGTGTGACGTGTTGCAGGGAATGGCAATGTGCGCACAACCCAGCGACTCGAGCGCTTGGGCGCACTCCTTCATGGTCGCCAGCAGCTCGGCATGCTCACCGGTCTTGATGGCCAGCGTGCGGTCGGGCATGGTCGACTTGGAAAGCACCACCATGTCGATATGCTCCTGGTCGCACGTAGCCGCCGTATGGCGTACCACCTGGTCGTAGTAATACGACGTTGCCTCGGCGCCCATGCCGCCGATAACTCCCAGCTTTTCCATCGCCGCCTCCTTGGTGACGCCCACGCAATTGCGCGTATCATGCCCGCGCCCGCCCGATACATACCGGACGGGCGCCACACTCGTCTACTTGTAATACGTCTTGAACAGCTTAAAGTGGCGCAGCTTGGTGTGCCACATGCGCAACCAGCGGTTAAAGACAAAGTCTCCCTTCATAAACGAGGGATCGGCGCCCTTGCCCTCCTTGGCCAGACGATGTGCCTTCGCGCGCAGCTCGGGGTCCTTGACATACTTGTCAACGACGCCCATGGGAACAACCATCCACAGAGCCTCATCCTGCGCCGTCACAAATTCCGGCTCAAACGGGCGGTTATAGACGTACTCATCCACCACGTATTTAGCAACGTTAAATCCACTATTGGTGACATAGTAATTACTGCGGCCCTGACGCGTGTTGAAGTCGAAGAACTTAAACGAGCCATCGCGCTCGTCGTACTTGACGTCGAAGTTGGAGAAGCCCGTAAATTTAAGGTCCTCAAGCAGCTTGCGCACGCCACCCATGAGCTCGTCGTTGGGCTCAGTGATGATGCAGGCATGGTTGCCTACACCATGGGGCTGATGCTCCTCGAGTAGCACGTGACCCAAGCACATCATGCGAACCTTGCCGTTGCGGTCGGAATAACTGGTAAGCACGCGCATGTACTCGTCGTTGCCGGGCACGCGGTCCTGCAAGATGAGATCATCGGTGTAGCCGCTGGCGTACACATCGCGAATGACCTGTTCCAGCTCGGCGCGATCGGCAATCTCGTAGGCCTTCTTCTGACCCTCGAACTCGTGCTCCCACCACATGATGCCGTCAGAGGGCTTCAGAATCATCGGGAAGGGGAAGTCGATCTGGTCGAGCACCTCGGCGGGAGCCTCACCCTGAGCGTTGAGCATCGCCATGGTAAAGGTAAACGTGTGCGGATACGGCACACCGTGCTTCTCGCACAGCTCGTAGAAAATCTCCTTCTTCTGGCACTGCTCAAGCATGCTGTAGGGTGCATAGGGCGCGATGACGTTGGAGGCAAGCTGGCCGGCGTCCTGAGCCTGCGCGGCAAGCGCGACATAGTTGTCGCCGCAGCCCATGAGAATAATCTTCTTATCAGGATTGGCCTGTGCGACGCCGTTAACGGTCTCGATCATGACCGGCATGGTATCGATATCCACGTTGGGCGTGTAATCGATAATTTGGCTGCGATACGCAGGGCCGGTCTGGTACTTGCCAAAGACCAGGCTCCTAACCTGATACTCCTCGTAGAAAGCGCGCGCCACCGAATACGCGTTGATGTCGCCGCCGAGCAGCACGGGGATAAACTCGCGCTCTGTAAACTGCAATGCCATGGAAACTTCCTATCTAGAACTGCCCACACGACGGGCGGTCTTTGTGCAACTGATTTATTCTAGCGTGCCGAGCCGCCGGCACCCAAAGCTCCACCGTATCTATGGCAATCGGCGTAATTATCCAGCACGAAGGCGGCGATCACCGGTGTACGACAACGGGCAATGAACCCACCGTTGTTGTAGGATTCAACATGTTGCCCGCCCCGTCGAAAGGTACACTGTGCCCCAGGCTCATCCGATCAACAACCCCATCATTGACGCCGCAAAGCGCGAACTTGCGGATCGTGCCCAGACGGCAGCTCCCCTACGCACCGCAAACGATGCTTACAACGGGCCTGCCCGCATCGTCTCAATCAACACGTCGGAGCACAAAGGCACGCGTAAGTCACCCGTCGCCGACGGGCACGACACCGTCATCGAGCAGTTTGGCCTCGCCTCCGATGCGCACGCCGGGCATTGGCACCGTCAGGTCTCCTTTTTAGCTGCAGAGTCTATCCAGACGGCGCAGGCGCGCGGGCTCGATGTGCACGAGGGCGACTTTGGCGAGAACTTCACAACCCAGGGCATCAACCTGCTCTCACTCCCCTTGGGCACGCAGCTCAAGCTCGGTAGCGAAGTGCTCGTCGAAATCAGCCAGATCGGCAAAGTCTGCCACACACGCTGTGCCATCTACTATCTCGCCGGCGACTGCATCTTCCCTCACGAGGGCATTTTTGGCGTCGTGCTGCAGGGCGGAGAAGTCCATGCCGGTGACGACATACAGGTGATCAGGCTCGGCGACGGCACCTGTTCCTTCACTCCCGCCGAGGCACTCAAAGAGGTGGAGCGGGCTCGCCGCGAAGGAACCCTATAGTTGCAAAACCCCACGTTGAGGTAGCTTTTACAAGCAAGAATCCCGTTACAACAGGGTGCCGTAACGTTAAAGTTGAACTCTATGGTTTCTCAACAATTCACCATTCCCGCAGGTCAAGGCCAAAGCCTCAAGTTCAACTTGACCCTTTAGAACCTTTAAGGTTCAAGTTGAGGTCGAAAGCAGTAGTAGAATACACCTCGACCAATAACCTACGATTGATTGCAGAGGGACTGGATGCAGCATTCGAACCATCGCACCGCAGCGCTCATCGCGTCGAAGCCGGCTCGTATCATCACGAGCGCCGCGCTCGCCGTCGCGCTGACGGCCACGCCGATGCTCTCCCCCGTCGCGGCCTATGCCGCCTCGCAGGCAACGCAGGATCAGCTTTCCGCCGCCCAGAAAAAAATCGAGGACGCTACGAGCGCCTACAACGACGCCCGAACCAAGCTCGAGGATCTGCAAAAGCAGATCGACTCCAATGAGGCGAACATCGATAAGATTGAGGCCGAGCTACCCGAGCAGCAGGCCAAGGCAAGCTCCGCCATGCGCGATCTGTATAAGTACCAGAAGGGCACCAGCCCCATCGTGAGCTTCCTGGTGAACACGCAGAGCTTGGGTGACTTTATCACCACCTGCAAATACACCAACCAGATTACAAGCTCGAGCGTCGACGAGATCGAAGAGCTTAACAAGATGCAGACCGAGCTCGAGCAGAACAAGACTGAACTCGAGCAGGCCAAGTCTCAGCTCGAGGGCGAGCAAAAGAATGCCGAGGATGCACTGGCGCAGGCTCAGCAGCTCCGCAGCGAGGCGCAGGCAAAGGCCGAGCAGGAAAATGCTGCCGAGCTGGCAAAGCTCGAGGCCGACAAGGCCGCTGCTGCCGAGAAGATCTCGGGCGAGGGCGTAAGCGGCAACAACTCCAACAGCCAGGCCAACAACGCCAACACCACCATCGACACCACGGTGAACAGCTCGAATAGCGGTAACTCCGATTACGACTCGTTCATTAACGAGTGGACGAGCCGCATCGATAACTACCTCGCCGGTTCCCCCATGGCAGGCCAGGGCTATAACTTTGCCGTTGCCGCCTGGAATACCGGCGTCGATCCCCGTTGGTCCCCCGCCATCGCTTGCATCGAGAGCAGCAAGGGCCTCTATTGCGCCGGCTCCTATAACGCCTGGGGCTGGAGTGCCCGCGGCGGTGGTTGGCGTAGCTTTGGTAGCTGGAGCGAGGGCGTCTCCGCCCACGTTGCCTACCTGGGCGCCAACTATGGTTCCACGCTTACCCCGGCAGCCGCCAAGAAGTACTGCCCGCCCACGTGGCAGGACTGGTACAACAAGGTTGCTTCCCAGATGAACCGCATTTAGGCTCGCAAGCCTCAACTGCAAAGGGCCCCAAACGGGGCCCTTTTCTTTTAGGTAGCGGAGGTATCGACGACGCCGGTCGCATTTGCGATGGCAACAATGATAGTCATTGCCAACAAGAGCACATCCATAGCCTTGAGACAGAGCTTTGCAAGCTTTTTACCGCGATATCTATCGAGTAGCTCAAACCGCCGGCGAAGGCGGCGTTTATCGAACAACACAAAATGAATGAGCACTACGAGACCGTCGACGAAGATAAAATACTCAATCGCGAGAAACCACATCGGGTAGTTTTGGTTGGCGCCCGTGGGATGAAAAACGGCAACATGGCTTCCGACAAAGAAAACAAATGGCGAAAGATAGACGAACGCGTTCCAAATGCGCCCAAAGGTGTCGGGAATGCGGAAGAGTAGACTCGGGCGCTCAGGCACCAACGGCAATCCACCCTGAGACTAATCTGCGGGGAGCACGGGCGCAGGCACACAACTCACCGCTCTAGAGGCACTTGGAAGGAAGCAGCACTCGGCGCGGATGACGCACAACAGCCGGGCAGCCCCTGCGGCATAGGCCAGGCGATGAGGTGCGGAGCGTGTAACAAGGGCTAAAGCAGGTCGCTTTCCACCTCAACGTCTTCGATGCTTTCGACCTCCGCTTCAGTGGGCAGGGTTCCATCGGGATTCTCGCCCTCCATGAACATCCTGATGGCGTTCTTAGCAATGATGCTCGTCGATGCCACGTCCACGCCGCCGCCAATCACGCCGCCGGCGAGGGGCAGCATTTTCCCGAGGTTAATGATGCCTTTCTCGCCGAACTTCGTGATAAATCTGAAGCCGATCTTCTGGTTGATCTTCACGAGCGCCGCGCCGGGAATCTTCTTGATTGCAGCCTCAAGCGACTTGGTCCCGGTCTTGATGAGCCCTATTTTGACCAGATCGCTCATCGTCGTACCTGTGAGGCACATGTATACCATCGTCTGGACTTGGTCGGACGTGACGTCATAGCCACCCATCTTCGCGATGCAGGCGATCATGCGCATCTGGACGTACATAACGCTGCTTATGTTCGCGGGAATGGCGACTGGAAGCGTAATCAAGCCCCCAAGCCCGGTGACGAATCCCGAAGTTCCGCACTTCATGACCTGCCACTTTGCGAGTGCCTTCGCGGCTTCATCGGGTGACTTCGCCTTCCCCATGTAGTCAGCAACCATCTCGTCGACTGAACGACTCACCTTAGAGACGCCGTTCAGCGCGCTCCTGTAGATGGCATCGAGCACCTTGCCGGCCGACTCCTCGTCGATGGGTATCTCGAAGCCTTTGGTCTTTCCAACCGTTTCTTTCTCTTCCGTCTTCTTAGCCATGCCTCTTCCTTTCTCGCAGCTTTGCTTTCTCAGTAACCCTTGCAAATTCTGAGAACCGTCCATCATTTTTTGGACATTTTAGCTCGCGTTTTATAGCGATGATTCGGCTGTCAGCTGATTTATGACCATAGCGGATGATGGGCTCGCAAGTTGGCCTATATCCTGTTGGGAGGTCCTTATGGAATCTATTGTGGTGGCGCTCATCGGCGGCGGCGTCGTGACGCTGATCGGGGCGATCGCGTCCAACCCGCGCAGCCGCGCGGCTATTGAGCTCAAGATCGACAAACTCACGCCGTGTGTCGAAAAGCATAGCTGCCGCATCGGGTACGCCCATAAGCTCGAAAGGGCATGCCTGTGGTCAGGCGCGACGTTGACGCGCTTTTGCGATGAGCTGGAACGGGAGCTGGCGATTGCGACCTGTATCCCTGCGCTGCTGGCGGCGGTGCTCTCGCGCCAAACGCTTGCACATTCGGATTGCCATACAACGAATGAAACTTATTGATATGGGACGCTGTTCATTCAGAGTCCGTCCCTCGCTTCACCCTCATGAAGTAAATCGGAGCCTATCCCACCGTGACGGATTCCCCGGTAAAGGTACTGATCATCAACAGAACAAAGAACACCAGGTAGCTGACACTCAGCGGGTACGCAATGACCAGGAATACGACCCAGCCGACATTGGTTTTACCGTCGGCACGGCGTTGCTCGCGATTGAGGCAGAGCCAAATCGTCACGCCAATGGCCGCAATCAGCAACACGAGTGCCGCTGCTGCCAACCCGGCAAGCGCAAACATCACACCAATGCTCACAGCAATAACCGGAAGCAACAACAAGCCGCATCCACACCCACCGGGACTATAAACGGCAGCCTGTCGGCGTCGCCCCATCGTCACTCCAACCTCAACATCTTTGAACACTACAATGCGATAACCTGCTGGACAGGAACGATCTTATCCAGTTCCGGTTCGATACGCCTCTTCTCCGCCTCGAGATCAAACGCTATCTGGGCACGCAGCCAATAACCATCCGTCAGGCCAAAGTAGCGGCAAAGGCGAAGGTCGGTGTCGGCCGTCACGCGACGCCTTCCCAAGATAATCTGCCCAATGCGTTGAGCCGGAATCCCGGTCTCCTTAGCAAGGCGATATTGAGAAATGCCCATAGGAACAAGAAATTCCTCTTTGAGAAGCTCACCAGGAGTCACCGGCGACAGCAGATCGGGCGCAGTCTCATCACTTGTGATAATCGACGATTTCGACATTCCAAGCCATCTCCTGTCTCCACTCAAAACAGACCCGATAGCGCTCATTACGATACAATCATAGTATCGCCTTACGTTAATAACGTCAAACGTTTCTATAGACTTACATCTCTATTATAGCGTACATTTGTTCGTATTTTCTAGAGCAGGTATCCTTCGCCAATTAACCAAGCAGAAGCAATCGTTTGTAGACATCGAGGCCTTTGAGCAGAATTTCCTCGTCAAAGAGCATGGTATCGGTATGCAGAGCGCTCGTGGCATAGGCGGGACAGCCATCCGGATCACTCGGGTTTTCTTGACCCTCCGGCACGCCCGTGCCCAGCAAGAAGAACACGCCCGGCAGATGGCGCTGATAGAACGCGAAATCCTCGGCGATTAGCAGCGGCTCGTCCACAAGTTGCAACTCGGACAAGGCAGGCGCAATGCAGGCAAACAACTCAGGGTCGTTATCGACCGGTGGATAGCCCTCGGCAAAGTCAAGATCATACGTGCAGCCCGTTGCGGTGCACGCCTCGTCGAGCACACGGCGTACGCCTTCGCGCGCACGGTCGAACATGTCGTCCGTAAACACACGTAGGCTGCCGGCAACATGGGCCTCCCCCGCCACCGCGTTGCAAACGGTGCCAGCCTGCAGCAGGCCAAACTTGCCGATACAGGGCTCGTCGGTGCCCAGCTCGTCCATCAGCTCGCGCTCGGCAACCAAAAACTTAGCTGCCGCCAACGCGGCATCGTGCGACTCCCCAACCGGCACACCATAGGTCTTAGCAATGTGGATGCTCGTACCGTGAATATGGATATGCGTCTCGCTCGAACGCGCCAGCAGCGGACCGGAACAACTCGCCAACGTGCCGGCAGGCAGATCGGGCCACACATGGAAGCCAAAAATGCGGTCGACCCCGTAGCATTCGAACACACCGCTCTCGCATACTGTCTTGGCGCCACCGGTCGTCTCCTCGGCAGGCTGGAACACAAAGAGCACGTTGCGCTTGATGGCGCCCGGCTGTTCGCGAATCGTACGGTCGACATACGTCGCGGCGGCAAGCGCCATGGCCATGTGTCCGTCATGTCCGCAAGCGTGCATCTTGCCGGGATGGGTCGAGGCAAAGGCTGCTCCCGTCGCCTCCGCGATGGGCAGCGCGTCCATATCGGCGCGAATCGCCGTGGCATGCGCGGCATCAACGCCGGCGTCGAAGAAAGCACAGACGCAGCTGGGGCACGGATGGGTCACTTCGCAGGTGAGCGGTGCCAGCACGCCCTCGATATAGGCAATGGTTTGCGGAAGATCGAAATCGAGCTCCGGAATGCGATGGAGATCGCGGCGGTAGCGACGGAGTTCTTGGAGCTCGGTCATAGAGGATCCCTTCGTGAGGCACATCTGTTGCAACTTATTGTGATACAGGATTGTGGCGCACATGTTTCCAGCATATCCCTGCATTTTTTAAACGTTATATACGAATACTCTTGTTTGGTAAAGTGCAACGTGGTAGGGTCGTTACC
>USOG01000047.1 GCA_900556365.1 uncultured Collinsella sp. | reverse complement strand
TGTTGAACTAAAACCGCAGGTAGATGCCTTGCGCTTTTTTGCGAAAAGCCGGCGTAGTTGGAATTTCTCATTTCATCGTAGTAAACCGGCATAGTTTCGTATTTCCAGCAGTTCCAAATTCGTCAATACGTCGGCGTTTGCAAAAAGCCCGACCTCCGTGGGAGATCGGGCTTTCAAGGCTTAGTTAAACCAAGTCTGTACGGTCAAATGACCCGTAGCTTACATCTGCTCGGGCGCGGAAACGCCAACGAGGGTGAGCACCAGGGCGAGCGTCACGCGGACGGCATCGCAAGCGGCCAGACGGGCGCGCGAAAGCTCGGGGTCGACGGGACGGCCCTCGCTCGGCAGCACCTGACAGGCAGCGTAGAAGCTGTGGAAGTCGCCGGCGAGTTCCTCGGCAAAGTGCGTCAGACGGAACGGGGCGCGGTCGCGAGCGCAGCTGGCGATGAGGTCGGTGAGCTCGTTGAGCTTACGCGAAAGGGCGAGCTCGGTCGGGTCGGTCAGCAGCGAGTAATCGACGTTCTCACCGATGGCCTTGGCGGCAACGGCCTTCATGCCCATCTCGTCAGCCTGCTCGGGCGTAACGTCAGCGGCACGGCGCAGGATGGAGCATACGCGGGCGTGAGCATACTGCACGTAATAGACCGGGTTGGAGTTGTCGCGCTTCTTAACGGCCTCAATATCGAAGTCGACCATCTGGTTGGAGCTCTTGGAGATGAGCGTGTAGCGAGCGGCATCGGAGCCGACCTCGTCGACGAGCTCCTGCAGGGTCACCATGGTGCCCTTACGCTTGGACATACGGACGGGCTTGCCGTTGCGCAGCAGGTTGACGAGCTGGCCCAGCAGAACCTCAAACTTGCCGGGGTAACCCAGAGCGTCGCAGACGCAGCGGACGCGCTCGATGTAGCCGTGGTGGTCGGCACCCCAGATGTCGATGACGTGGTCGACGCGCTGGAACTTATCCCAGTGATAGGCAACGTCGGAGGCGAAGTAGGTGTACTCGCCGTCGGACTTGATCAGGACGCGGTCCTTGTCATCGCCCAGGTCGGTGGAGCGGAACCACAGGGCGCCGTCCTTGGTGTAGAGGTAGCCCATCTTGTCGAGCTTCTCAAAAGCGCGGTCGACGGCGGAGGTGCCGGCGGTCTCGCCCTCGGTGTCCTTCACGTACAGCGAACGCTCGGAGTACCAACGATCGAAGTCGCAGTTGACGGCATGGCAGAGGTCGCGCATGTTGTCGACCATCTTTACGTAGCCGCGCTCGCGGAAGCTCTCCATGCGCTCCTGAGGATCGGCGTCGACCCACTTATCGCCGTCGGTGCGCCAGAACTCAGCAGCCTCGTCGATGATGTAGTCGCCGCCGTAGGAGTCCTTGCCCAGGGTCTCGGCAAAGTTGTCCTGATACGGATGGGTCTCGGGATGCTCGTCGTTCTCGTCGGCGACAAAGGCGTCGCGGTCGGCGATCAAGATCTTGTGAGCCTCGTCGATATCCACGCCCTGCTTGGCGATGATGTCGGCAAGCTGCATATAGCGCGTGCTGATGGAGTTGCCGAAGGTGTTCATCTGAGAGCCGTGGTCGTTGATGTAGAACTCACGCTGGATGTCGTAACCGGCGTGGTCCATGACGCGGCAGAGCGAGTCGCCCAGAGCGGCCCAGCGGCCGTGGCCGATGTGCATGGGGCCGACGGGGTTGGCAGAGACGAACTCGACCTGGGTCTTCAAGCCGCCACCGACGTTGGACTTAGCGAAGTCCATGCCCTTCTCGCGGGCCTCGCCAAAGATGGCATTCTTGACGGCGACGGAGAGGTAGAAGTTGATGAAGCCGGGGCCTGCGATCTCGACCTTCTCGATCGCGGGGTCCTCGGGCATATGGGCAACGACGGCCTCGGCGATCTTGCGCGGGGCACAGTGAGCCAGCTTGGCGGACTTCAGGGCCATGGTGGAGGTCCACTCGCCATGAGAAGTGTCAGCCGGTCGCTCGATGGCGCAATCGTCAAGTTCAAATGCGGAAAGGTCGCCGGCCTCCTGGGCCGCAGCAAGCGCAGCGCGTACCAGCTCTTCAATCTTCTCGGGCATAGGTCCTCCTTGTGTTAAAGCCCCCGAGCTCTTGGTCACTCGTAGGGCAAAAGCCAGAGTTTGTAGCACTCTATCACAAGCGGTAGCTACTGTCGCAGGGTAAAGCTAATAGATATTGCATATGCACAAAATTGACTACAGCTTGTATGGAGTCACTCAAAGATGCCAGTCTGCCTGCAGATTATGCAGGCGTTGAAAATGCATAAAGGTGTGAATGAGCTGCGTCTGTTATCGAATACTCTTACCTATCAGAGTTGTGTGCTTTTCCTGCATAAAGTGAGGATTTGCGCACGTCAGCGTGTTATTCTAGACATACGTAAATTCGTATAAGTTGGAGGTAGCATGTTCTCAATCGGTCAACACGTCATTCATCCGGGTCAGGGAGTCTGCACCGTCGTCGGTTTTAGGGACGACACACCGCAGCCCATGCTGCTGCTCGAGACCAAGCAGGGACACGCGCAGACGATCCTCATGTACCCCGTGGCGCAGGCCGACCGTTTGCACGCCGCCATCTCTCAGCAAGATGCCGAGCACCTGCTGAGCCACTACGACGAGCTGGAGTGCGACACCTTTACCGAGCGCAACAGCTCACTTGAAGAGACGCACTTTAAGCAGCAGCTCAAGCTGGGTGCGCCCGAGACGGTCCGCGTGGCAAAGACCATGATGCACCGCATTCGCCAGGCCGAGGAAGCTGATAAAAAGCCCAGCTCCTACTACATGCGCGTACTCAAGGAAGCCAAGCGCCGCTCCATCGAGGAGTTCGCTGTGGCCTTGGGCGTCACCGAGGAGGACGCTGAAGCCCGCCTAGCCCAAGCTGCCCTCAACTAACCCAACCGCGCCAAAAACCACCACAAAGGGGACAGGCACCTTTGTGGTGGTTTTCTTGTTCTAGTAGTATTCATTCTCATCGATACCCACGAGCACAAGGAGTCTCTTATGGCAGAGCCGCTTACCGCCGGAATCACCCGCGACCGCGCGTTCGAACTGCTCAACGAGCACAACAAGGACCCGTTCCACATCACCCATGGCGAGACGGTCGAGGGCACTATGCGCTACTTTGCGCGCGAGTTCGACCCCGAGAACGAGGAGTTTTGGGGCATCGTCGGTCTGCTGCACGACCTGGATTGGGAGGAGCATGAGGACGACCCCATGAACCACACCATCTATGCTGCCGAGATTCTTGAGGGCGAAGGTGCGTCTCCCGAGCTCATTCGCGCCATCCAGACGCACACGTCGGACTTCAACACCTCGCTGCCCAAACCCGAGCTGCAGATGGAAAAGATCCTGTTTGCCTGCGATGAGCTCACCGGCCTGATCGGCGCCGCCGTCATCATGCGCCCGAGCAAGAGCGTTATGGACTTTACGACCAAGTCGCTCAAGAAGAAGTTCAAGGACAAGCGCTTTGCCGCCGGCTGCTCGCGCGACGTGATTTCGCAGGGCGCCGAGATGCTCGGCTGGGAGCTCCCCGAGCTCTTTGACCGCACCATCGCGGCCATGCAGTCCTTCGCGCCCGATCGCGATACCTTCCAGGCCTAACCTGCCGCTTCACCTAAATAACCACCACAAAGGGGACAGGCACCTTTGTGGTGGTTTTTCTTTGCGCGGGCGTTAGGGGCGGACCTGACCGGTGCCTCGGAGCCTGTATTTGTAGGTGGTGAGGGCCTCGGCGGCGAAGGGGCCGCGGGCGTGGAGCTTTTGGGTCGAGATGCCGATCTCGGCGCCCAGGCCAAACTCGCCGCCGTCGGTGAAGCGCGTGCTGGCGTTGGCGTACACGGCCGAGGCATCGACCGCATCCAGGAAGCGCTCGCAAGCATCCGTGTCCTCGGCAACGATGGCCTCGGAGTGCATCGTGCCGTAGCGGTTGATGTGTGCGATGGCCTCGTCCTCGTTTGCCACGACCTTCACGCTCATCTCGAGCGCCAGGTACTCGCGACCCCAGTCCTCCTCAGTCGCGGGGACGTAGTCATCGCCCTCTACAAAGCCGGCGTCGGCGCACGCGGCGCACGTGACCTCGTCGCCGTGAATGAGCACGCCGTGGTCGTGCAGCACGGCAACGACCGCAGGCAAAAACGCATCGGCCACAGCACGGTCGACCAGCAGCGACTCGGCGGCATTGCACACGCCCACGCGCTGGGTCTTGGCATTGACGATAATGTTGAGCGCCTTATCAAAGTCGGCGGATTCATGCACGTAGATGTGGCAGTTGCCCGTGCCCGTCTCGATCACCGGCACAAGCGACTCGCGCACGCAGCGCTGAATCAGGCCCGCACCTCCGCGCGGAATGAGCACGTCGACGATACCGCGGAGCTTCATGAGCTCGCCGGTGGCTTCGCGATCGGTGGACTCAATCATCGAGACGGCCTCGCGCGGGAAGCCCTTGGCCTCGAGCGCATCGGCCAGCAGCTCGGCGATCATGGCACACGAGTGATAGGCCAGCGAGCCGCCGCGCAGAATGCAGGCGTTGCCGGTGCGGATGCAGATGCCCGCGGCGTCGGCCGTCACATTGGGGCGCGCCTCGTAGACCATGGCAACCAGACCCAACGGCACGCTCACGCGGGTCAGGTCCACACCGCTCGCAAGCACGCGGTGGTCGAGCACGCGGCCGACGGGATCGAGCAGCTCGGCGAGCTTCTCCAAACCGGCGGCCATGCCCTCGACGCGCTCAGGCGTCAGCAGCAGACGGTCGAGGAGCCCCGCCGAAGTGCCCGCATCGCGCGCGGCGGACATATCGAGCTCGTTAGCGGCAACGATGGAGTCGACACCGTTGCGCAGTGCTGCGGCCATGGCGCGCACGGCCTCCTGACGCCGCTCATCGCTCGCCGTGGCAAGCGAGGCCGACGCTGCCTTGGCGGAAACGGCAAGATCGTGGACATACGTGACTATATCGACCGACATGGGCGGCCCTTTCTCCTAGAAGTTTGCAACCATGGTAGCCGATTTGCGCATGGCCTCGCCCGCGGCGGTAGAATTGGTCAACCCGAAACACCGCAACGAACGGAAGACTCACATGGCCCTCATCACTTCGTACCACGTCCCCGGCCTTTATGTCGAGGACCACAGCATCGACGTCCCCCTTGACTGGCGCGGCTTGGAGCCGATGCTCCTGGCCGTCGGCAGCACCATGCGCCGCGGCGCTATGCCGGCACCCATCGCCGGCGCGCCCGAGAGCATCAAGCTCTTCTACCGCGTGGTTTGCGCGCCCGACCGCATCAACGACGATCTGCCACTGCTCCTATTTTTGCAGGGCGGCCCCGGCGGCGAGAGCCCGCGTCCGCTGTCGCCCACAAGCGACGGCTGGATCGAGGAGGCCGTCAAGCACTTCCGCGTGGTCCTTCCCGACCAGCGCGGCACCGGACGCAGTAGCTGCGTGGACGGACGCGCGATCAAGGCACTGGGTGATCGCGCAACGGCCGCCGGCGCCGATACAGCACGCTCGCAGGCGGACTTCCTCAAGCGCCACCTCGCCAGCTCCATCGTGCGCGATTTTGAGTACCTGCGCCTAGTGGGCTTTGGCGGCAAGCCGTGGGTCACGCTCGGCCAAAGCTACGGCGGTTTTTTGACGCTGAGCTATCTGTCGCTCTTCCCCGAGGGCGTGGCGGCGAGCTTTACCTGCGGCGGAATCCCCCACGTGCCGGCGAGCGCAAGCGAGGTCTACGCGCACACCTTCCCGCGCATGGCCGCCAAGACGCAGCAGTATTATGGCCGCTACCCCGCTGACGTCGAGCGCGTGGCAGCCCTGGCCGATGCGCTCGAGGCCCAGAAGCCCGTGCTGCCCGACGGCTCGCCGATGACGGTCGAGCGCCTACAGCTCATGGGCAGCGACTTTGGCATGAAGCCGAGCTTTGAGCGTATGCATTGGATTATCGATCACGCTTTTGTTGACGGCGACGGCACGCTGACCTGCGGCGCCTCGGTATCTGACAGCTTTTTGATGCGCGCCTTCGAGCGCACCAACACGCGCACGAATCCGCTGTACTGGACGCTGCAGGAGTTTATCTACGCCGACGGCGACACCATGCCCATTGGCTGGGCGGCCGCAGAGGAGAAGGCCCATCGTGCCGAGTTCGACACACTCGCGCGCCCGCTCATGTTTACCGGCGAGGCCATGTTCCCGTGGATGTTTGAGCAGATGCCCGAGCTTATGCCCTTTAAGCCCGCCATGGACCTGCTGATGGAAGACACCAGCTGGGACAAGATCTACGACCCGCAGCGCCTGGCCTGCAACGAGGTGCCGCTCCAGGCCGCGGTGTATTTCGACGACATGTACGTGGATTCGGGCCTGCAGCTCGATACGCTCAGCCGCGTGGGCAACTCGCATGCCTGGGTGACCAACGAGTTCGAGCACGACGGCCTGCACGGCAGCGTGGTGTTCAAGCACCTCTTCGACGAAGCCCTCAACCGCGGAGACCTGCGCCAGATCTTCTAGCAAAGGAGCGTCCCAAAGTGCCGGCACAAAGGGAACGTCCCCAAGTGCCGGCACGAAAAAGGCAGCGCTGCGGGAAACGATCCGCAGCGCTGTCTTTCTTTATGCAAATACGATCAAGTTATCCCTGTGTATCGCCGGCTTCTCGGCCAGGTCTGCCAGCAGGCGGTTGCTGGCAATCTGGTCTTGGCGGCGACCGGCAGCAAGTTCCAGCACGTCCGAATCGGCCTCGGCGATACCGCGGGCGACGACCATACCGCTCGGATCGCACACATCGAGCACATCGCCCTCGGCAAACTGGCCATCGACCTCGCGAATACCCACCGCAAGCAAGGAAGAGCCACGGCTGACCAGCGCCTTCGCGGCGCCGTCATCGACCGTTACCGAACCGTGGGCCTTGTCACCCAACGCGATCCAGAGTTTGCGCGGCGCAATGTCCAGGCGCTCCGCCGGCGGATCGAACAGGGTTCCCACGCTCTCCCCGCGGGCGAGGCGCACGAGCGCATCGGGCTCCTCGCCCGAGCAAATCACGCTCTGAATGCCCGCCGTCATGAGAATGCGGCTCGCGCGAATCTTGGTGATCATGCCGCCCGTGCCAACCGATGTGGAAGAATCGCCCGCCGAGGCGATAATCTTGGCATCGATCTTATGCACGACCGGGACGAACTCGGCCGTGGGGTCCTCGTGCGGATTGGCGGTATAGAGGCCATCGATGTCCGAGAGCGTCACGCACAGATCGGCAGAAACCAGGCAGCTCACAAGCGCCGCCAGCGTGTCGTTGTCGCCAAACTTGATCTCATCGACGGTAACGGTATCGTTCTCGTTGACGACCGGCACCACGCCAAGCTCCACCAGGCGCAGCAGGGCGTCGCGCGCGTGCAGGTAGGACGTACGGCGCGCCGTGTCGTGGCGCGTGAGCAGCACGAGCGAGGTGAGCAGGTCGCGCGCATGAAACTCCTCGTCGTAGGCCGACGAGATGATGCACTGACCGGCCGAGGCGCAGGCCTGCAGGCTCGGCAGGTCGCCGACCGGCTTGCGGTCGAAGCCCAGCACAGGATAGCCACAAGCGATAGCGCCCGAGCTCACCACGACCAGGCGCCAGCCGAGCTTGCGCAGGGCTGCGGCCTGATCGGCAAGCCCGCCGATAAAGGCGCGGTTGACCTTGCCGTCGGCGCCCACCACCGTGGACGAACCGATCTTTACCACCATCGTTTTATAAGAAGTCGTCATACGTCAAACCAATCGAATGTTGAGCAGGCGGGCGAGAAAATGATCCGTTTTCCTCCGTCCCCAAGGGATCGTCCCCAAGGGATCATTTTGCCCAAGGGAAGGCAGAAGCCGCGGCCATGTTCTTGCGCACAAGCTCGTCGCGCACCTGAGCCAGGCCCTGCTCCATGCCCACCACATAGGTCTGCGGGTACAGGAAGCGCTTGAAAGCTGCGTCCAGATGATCGAGCGCCCAAACACAGCGCTCGCGCGCGTCCTGGATGCTCTCACGCGGAGCCACCGCGCTGCCGTCGCGCACGATCGGCACCAGCAGCTCGCGATACTCAAGTTCGGACACGTCGGTCACCAGGGCGGCATCATTCACGGCCACGAGGGTATTGCCGCGCGCGGCGCCCTCCCCCGCCAGATGGTCCTCGTCGTAGATCATGTCGCAGACCGGGCCGCCAAAGCCGTCGTAATAACGGCGCACGCGTTGCACACCCGGGATCGTGCGCTTGTAGGGCTGCTCGGAGAGCTTGACCACCGGCGTCCACGGGTCGGCCTCGCTCGCACGGCGGGCGGAAAGCTTGTACACGCCGCCCAGCGCCGGCTGGTCGTAGCAGGTCGCGAGCTTGGTGCCCACGCCAAAGCTATCGATGGGCGCGCCCTGGTCGAGCAGCGACTGAATCGTGTACTCGTCAAGATCGTTTGAAACCGAGATCCCCACATAGGGCAGGCCCTCGGCATCAAAACGGCCGCGAACATACTTGGAGAGCTTGGCGAGGTCGCCCGAGTCAATGCGAATAGCCGACAGACGCTCGCCCACCGCCTCCATCTCCTTGGCGACCGTAATGGCATGCTCGCAGCCCTCGCGCACGTCATAGGTGTCGATGAGCAGCGTACAGTTCTTGGGGCTCGACTTGGCAAAGGCGCGGAAGGCCTCGAGCTCGGAATCGAAGCTCATCACCCAGCTGTGCGCATGCGTGCCAAAGACGGGAATACCATAGCGGCGGCCGGCGAGCACATTGGACGTAGAGGAGCAGCCGGCAACGTAGCTCGCGCGCGCAACGGCCAGGCCGCCATCGGGACCCTGGGCGCGGCGCAGGCCAAACTCCGCCACGGGGCGACCGTCGGCGGCGAGCACCACGCGCGCCGTCTTGGTGGCGACAAGCGTCTGGAACCCGACGATGTTGAGCAGCGCCGTCTCAAGCAGCTGGCACTCGAGCGCAGGACCGGTGACGCGCACCATGGGCTCGCGTGGAAAGACGAGCTCGCCCTCGGGGACGGCGTCGATATTTACATGCGCACGAAAATCGCGCAGGTAGTCGAGGAATGCGGACTTGAACATCGCGCCGCCGGCCGGGGCCTGGAGCGAGGCGAGGTAGTCGATATCCTCGGGCGTAAAGCGCAGATTCTCGACTAGCTCGGGCAGCTCGGCGGTGCCGCACATGACAGCATAGGCGCTGCCAAAGGGATGGTCGCGGTAAAACGCGGTAAAACAACCCTGCTCATTGGCCTTGCCGCTCTCCCACAGGCCCTGGGCCATAGTGAGTTCGTACAGATCGGTGAGCATTGCGATGTCGGTGGGATG
>USOG01000046.1 GCA_900556365.1 uncultured Collinsella sp. | reverse complement strand
AGGGAGAGGGCCTGACCCCATATCGTTGGGGCCAGGCCCGATTTTGCCTCTTGACAATGTCCTGCTCATATTAAAAGACGGAGGAATTGGCTATACGCCCGCCTGCGCAAATGAGTGGAAGTCAGGCATTTGCCCCAAAGCAAACCACCAGAGAGTCAAATGCACGGAATGCAGCAGCCGCGTCTTCCCCGAGTTGAGCGATGCCGCGATCATCGCCCATTTCAGAGGCAATGACGATAGGCTTCGAGACGTTATAGGCCAATATGTGCTCAATAAAGACAGTAACACGAAAGTCCTGGTCATTGATTTTGACGGAGCCGATTGGAAAGAAGCGACGAATGCCATTCGACATGTCGCAAAAAGCCACGGAATCGATGTCGCAGTCGAGCGATCGAGATCGGGCGACGGCGCACATGTCTGGTTTTTCTTCCTAGAGCTCGTCAGCGCAAAGACCGCACGAGATTTTGGAAGCAGCCTTATCACCGAAGCGGCGATACTGAACAAGACAATCACCTTCAAAGCATTTGACAGGATGCTGCCCGCGCAGTCCACCATTCCTGAGGGCGGCTTTGGAAATCTCATAGCGCTGCCTTTTCAAGGAAAAGCGCAGCGAAAAGGGAACAGCGTATTTGTTGACGAGCAATTTGAGCCCTTTCCCGATCAATGGCTTTACCTTTCGCAAATCCAGTTAATCCCGCGCGTGACGGTGCAAAATCTGATCGAGAGCATCGAAAATAGGCCGCATGGAATAGCAGCTGCGGCGGCAAACACCGGTGTGTCACATTCCCAGAGGCTGCGAAAGCGGCTTCCGCTCACACCGCGGGACTTCCCGTCATCGCTGTCCGTCACGCAGGCCGATATGCTCTATATCCCCGAAAAATCTCTGAGCCCCGCAGCTCAAATGGAAGTCCGCAGGCTTGCAACATTTGCTAACCCAGATTTCTTCCGCGCTCAATCTATGCATCAATCGGTATTCGGCAAACCGCGGTACATAGACCTCAGCGAACTTAGAGACGGCTACGTCGCGATTCCCAGAGGCTGCAAGGCTCAACTTGAGCGGCTGCTTCAAGAAGCCGGCGTTTCTGCCCACTATTCAGACAAACGCAAGTCGAGCAATCCAATTGCGATGGAATTTAAAGGGGCTCTTCGCCCTGAACAGCAAATTGTCGCCGAACAGATGCTCAGCTATGAAGACGGGATCATGTCCGCACCGACGGGGTTCGGCAAAACCGTCATCGGAGCTTATCTTATTGCTGCCATTGGTCTTCCAACGCTCGTCATCGTTCCTAAAACTGCGCTCATTGCCCAATGGAAATCCCAACTCGAACGATTTCTCGACATCACGGACAACAGAGAGCCCGTCCGAACCCCAAAGGGACGAATCAGCAAAAGACAGCCTCCGCTCATTGGGCAAATCGGAGGAGGCAAGACCGCCATAAGCCGTCTCATCGACATTGCTTCATTCCAGTCGCTATCCGGCAAGGATCCCCAAACCGGCGAGTCATTAGCCAAGGAGTTCGTTCGCGATTACAGTCTCATCATCTGTGACGAATGCCACCATGCGGCCGCGCCACAGCTTGAGCTTGTCCTCAAGTCCGCTCCTGCCAAATATGTATATGGCCTTTCCGCAACGCCCGAGCGTTCGGACGGACTCACGCGGGCACTCTCGATGCTCTGCGGCCCGGTTCGCTATGTCGTCGATCCAAAAACGCAAGCAATCCAACAGGGGATTCAGCGCATTGTTAGACCGCGTTTCACCGGAATTCGATTACCCACCTACGGACCAGGAGCATCCTTTAACCAAATTCTCGATCTCCTGTGTGTACACGCCGCGAGAAACGAAGCAATTATCGAGGACGCCCTCGAGGCCGCATCAAACGGCCGGCATCCGCTTGTGCTATCTAAAAGAAAAAAGCATGCCGAAGAGCTATGCAGGCTACTTCAAAGCCGTGGACACGAACCCATACTCTTAACCGGAGAAATCGACGCCAAAGAAAGAAAAGCAATACTGAAGAGTCTTCCCAGCTTTGAGCATGATCATCGAATCATCGTCGCAACTGAAAGTCTTCTGGGCGAGGGCTTCGACCTGTCTTACCTTGACACTTTGCTCATTGCCACTCCAATATCTTGGGACGGCAGCATAACGCAGCAGGCAGGTAGGCTACACAGAAGCCACGAGGGCAAACAGCGGGTTGAGATATTCGACTATGTTGACCTGTCGATACCCATGTTCGCGCGCATGTACCAAAAGAGGCTCAAGACCTACGCCAAGCTGGGGTATGAAGTCTTTGCGGCAAACGACAACAGACAGGACGATCGAAACATCCTCGTTAGGTCGGCAAGAGCCGTGGAGGCTTTAGTGAATGACATCGAGAACGCATCGAAAAGCATTTTTATTGCCGCACCCTACGCATCCGCCGCATGCCTTGAAAAGCTCGCCGCTGCACTCGCGGATGCCGCTACCCGTGGAATTGCCCTTGAGATTTCTATTGCTTCAACTCCACGCGATGACGTGAAAGCGATTTTTGCCGAGATGAACGTCAACTATCTCATCAAAGCCGAAGGACGCCTGTGCGCATCAGTGATTGACGAGGAAACTGTCTGGTACGGAGCTATTCCGTTGCTGGCTTTCCCAAAGAAAGAAGACTGCAGCATTCGTTTCAAAAGCAGCGAAGTCGCAGCCGAGCTTTTGAGCGAAATTCAGCGAAAAGTGGAACCGGAGGCCGCGGCGACGAACGGGGTACCCCCAGCAGTTGCGGTGAAATAGGGACTGTTTTTGACTTATTAGCCGTCAACCAATCCCTATTCCACCGCAACTTAGAAATCGGCAATCAGCCCTGCGGGCCCTGGAACAGCTCCTCATGCGAGCCCATTCTGACCAGCCGGATCACAGGATTAGTCTTATGCGGTAAGTAGAGAACGACCACGTCGACCAAGCCATCGGATAGGTGGAAATCGATGTGGCCGTTGTAGTTTCCGCCCGGGTTTGAAAGCTCATGGGCGCCATATTCCGCGGGAAGCGAGCCGTGAGCTGCAAGCTCTGCGACTGCCGCCTTAAACTCACTCTTTAGCTGCGGATGCATGCGCATCGTTCGTTTGTAGTCCGCCCTAAATTGAGCCTCGACTTTAATCTCGAACATCGCTATTCCTCATCGAGGAATGACATAAGCTCATCAGCGTTGTTGAATGACGGGCTATCGTCCGGCAAAATCCCCAACTCATGAGCCTCGGCGATCACCATGGCACGCCTCGTCGCCTCGTTGGGCACCTCCGCCCTTCCTACAATCTCAAAAGGAATCTTTCGCTGATTTACAAGCTGCCGAACGGCAAGATTGAGATAGGAATTGAGGCTGAGGCCGACCGAATCCAAGAACTCAGTCGCCTGTTCCTTGAGCCCCTCTTCGATGCGAACCGTCATAGGCTTAACCGTTGCAGTAGACATACGCGACCTCCTCGCCTCGTCTTTTGCATCAGTATACCCAATATAAATGGCAACCTGACGTCAGATGGCATCAGATTGCCATGTATATTCATGTCGCGGTGGGCACGATTGCTCTACATCAGCCCGCTCAGGGCAATGTCAACGGCCTCGTTGAGGTCGTCGGTAATGTGTACCAGATCCGGATCGAGCGGGCTGATCATACCGGCGCTCATCACCGGGCCGTTGAGCCAGTCGAACAGGCCCTGCCAGTACTCGCTGCCTACCAGCACAAGCGGCATGCGCTTGACCTTGTGCGTTTGCACCAGCGTGAGCACCTCGAACATCTCGTCGAGCGTGCCAAACCCGCCGGGAAACACGATAGCGCCCGAGCTGTATTTGACGAACATGGTCTTGCGCACAAAGAAGTAGCGGAAGTCCATACCGAGGTTCACGTATTTGTTGAGCCCCTGCTCGTGCGGCAGTTCAATGCCCAAACCAACTGACTTGCCGTTGACGCTCGCCGCACCCCTGTTGGCCGCCTCCATGATGCCGGGGCCGCCACCGGTGATAACCGCCACGCCGCGCTGGGCAATCTTACGGCCGACCGTGCGCGCCGCCTTGTAGAGTGGATCGGTCTTGGGCGTACGGGCACTACCGAAGATGGTCACCGCAGGCCCTAACTCGGCAAGTGCGCCAAAGCCATCGACAAACTCGGCCTGAATGCGCAGTACGCGCCACGGATCGGCATGCAACCAGTCGGTCGACTCCTCGGGCGCCAGCAGGTTGGCGTAGGTGTTGTCCTTAGGAATCATGGGGCCGCGCATGACCACGGGGCCGCGGCGGTACGTCTCGTCGTAGGCAGGCTCGCCCTCGACATTCTCGTTCTTAATCATGGGTGCTCCTATCAAGAAAAACGGGCGGGGTCGACGCCATGCGCCAAACACCCGCCCGAACATCAACTATTCGGTATGGTACCCACGATGCATCAAGTGCTTGCAAGCTATCGGTCAGCGGTCGCGCAGACAGTGTTAGCGAACGCGACGACCGGCCGGCGCTCGCCCCTTGCCGTTGCCCGCGCCCTGCAAGCGCCCGCGCCGCCCTTAGTAATCCACCGCCGCAGGGCTGTTCATCCAGTCACTCACGAACGCGCCGTAACGGCCCTCGATAATGGCCTGGCGAGCACGCTGCATAAGGTTGAGCAAGTAGTAGATGTTGTGCATCGACAGCAGAATGCCGCCGAGCATCTCCTTCTGCGTGACCATGTGGCGAATGAGCGCGCGGCTGTAGCCGCCCGTGCACACCGGGCAGGTGCAGGTGGGATCGATGGGACCATCGTCGTGCGCAAAGCGAGCGTTGCGGAAGTTGAGGCGACCCTCGCTGGAGAACGCCGTACCCATGCGGCCCGTGCGCGTCGGCAGCACGCAGTCGAACATGTCGATACCCACGCCCACACCGCGCACGAGGGTGGTGGGGTTGCCGACGCCCATCAGGTAGCGCGGCTTGTGCTTGGGCATGTACTCGCTTACGAGCGGTGCCAGGGTCTCGAACATGGTCTCGTGGTCCTCGCCCACCGAGTAGCCGCCAATGCCGTAGCCCGGGAAGTCGCCGCACTCCTCCAGATGGCGCAGCGAGCGCAGGCGCAGGTCCAGATGCATGCCGCCCTGAACAATGCCAAAGAGTGCCTGGTCATCGCGGGTGTGAGCTTTATAGCAGCGCTCGGCCCACATGCTCGACAGCTCAACCGCGCGCTCAACGTAGGCGCGCGTGGCAGGATAGCCGGGGCACTGGTCGAGCTGCATGCAGATGTCGGAGCCGAGCTTCATGGCGATTTCCATGTTGTCCTCGGGCGTCCAGAACACGTGGCGGCCGTCGTAATCGTTAACGATAAAGCGCACGCCCTCGTCGGTGAGCTTGACGGCGTCGTTGTGACTGAAGACCTGGAAACCGCCCGAGTCGGTAAGAATGGGGCCGTGCCAGTTCATAAACTTGTGCAGTCCACCCAGCTCGGCGATGGTGTCCTCGCCGGGACGCATGGACAGGTGGTAAGTGTTGGCGAGCACGATCTGCGCACCGAGCTGCTTAACGGTCTCGGTAGGAATGCCCTTGACGTTTGCCTTGGTGCCCACGGGCATAAAGATCGGCGTCTCGATGTCACCGTGCGGGGTGTGCAGTACGCCGGCGCGCGCGTGCGTCGTCGGATCCTCGGCGATCAGGTCGAATTTAAACAGGTTTTGATCCATAAACTGGAACTCCTTTGTTGCGGTTCATACGCAAACCATTATACGGGCAACCCGCAAGAAGCACCGACTCGACAGAAACTGGTGCATTAAACGACTAGTCAGTGGGTAGTCGTTGGGGACGTTCTTAAACGACTAGTTGTTGGGGACAGTCTTCAACGCCATCTTGCAAAGGAGTGTCCCAATCTGCCGGCACTTAGGGACTGTCCCCAAGTGCCGGCAAGAGTGTCCCTTTCGACTAGTCATTTAAGAACGTCCCCAACGACTAAAGAACGTCCCCAACGACTACCCAATGACTACATTTCGCCAGCAATGCAAACGCCGATGTTATGGCACCGACAGCGAAAACCCGCCAGAGCGAGCAAGGTGCCTTGAAACAAGGTGGCATTGATCTTTTGATCATGCCGCCGAAGTTGAAAGGCAGATTGCCGCTCTGGCGGGTTTGCAGCGTCAACTGGTTACGCGGTTCGTAGAACCGCGTAACCCTACGGCCGCTGGCCCATGCCACCCTCGAGGGTGACGGTCTCGCCGTTCATGTACTTAAAGTCGGGACCGCAGAGCTGAACGACCACGCGGCCGATCTCCTTCTCGACGTCGCCGTAGTGGCCTGCCGGCGGCATGTGGACGTTGGCCTTGAAAGCCTCGGGGTAAGCATCCTGGAAGTTCTCGAGCGCAGCGGTCCAAGCAAGCGGGCAAACGATATTGACGTTGATGCCGTCCTTGCCCCACTCGTTGGCGGCAACGCGGGTCAGGCCGCGGATGCCCTCCTTGGCGGCAGCATAGCTGCACTGGCCATAGTTGCCAAACAGGCCGGCGCCCGAGGCAAAGTTGACCACGGAGCCCTTAGTCTCCTTCAGGTGCGGATAGGCCTTCTGCATGTACAGATAGGTAGCATACAGACCGGAGTAAATGGCCAGGTTAAACTGGTCCATGGTGTGATCGGCGATGGTCACGCCCGAGGCGCTGGCCTGAGCATTGTTGACGACGGCGTCGATGCGGCCGAACTCCTCAATGGCCTTGTCGATGACGTTCTGGACGACGGCCTCGTTGTCCTGGCCAGCCGAGACATCGGCCTGAACAGGCAGAACCTTGACGCCGTACTCGGCCTCGAGGGATTCCTTGGCAGCCTCGAGCTTGGCGACGTTGCGGCCGGTGATGACGAGGTTCGCGCCCTCCTTGGCAAATGCGATATCGATGCCGTAGCCGATGGAACCAGCGGAGCCGTCCTTAAGCGTGGCCTTGCCGCCGCCGGTGACGATCACGGTCTTACCAGTGAAAAGTCCCATACAAAGTCCTTTCAAATCGCGACGGGCACGCCCGCCGACTGCGCGTATCCAACTTCACGCGCCAAAAGCTGAGATGCAACTTTAGCGTGTTCAAGCGAAAATAAAAGACCGCGGTAGGCGAACGGCACCACGTCGTTCGGCGAAGGGATTGTCAAGTACAAACTGGATAAAACGACCGAGTTATTGTTATCAAATCGAGCCATCGAACACGTTTTGAAACTTTGCTGCGGCGCGTGGGATGTCGGCGCGAAACTTTATCATAGGGTGACAAACAACGATGAGGAGCACATGCCTATGACAGACGAGCTGGACCCCCAGACTCAACAGCATATTGATGATTCCGCAGACGTCATCGCAGATACTGACGTTGTAACCTGCGATGGTATCGACATCGACGACCCCATCTTGGACGAAAGCGCTACGGCGGAAACCCCTGCCGCAGAAAACGCCGATGAGCAAAACGACGATGCGCCCGCTCAGGACGACGCCCCTGTACAGGACGACGTCCCGCAAGCAGCGGGCCCCATCGAGGTCTCTTCGGAAGAAGAGCTCGATGCCGTCATGGACTCCATGATGGATGCTGTCAAAGCGATGAAAGACGCCGTGGCCGATGCCGATATTGATGCCGAAGAAGAGGAGGCCGCCGAGGCGGCCTCGACCTTTGTGCCCGGCGAGACTCCGGTTGCCGACCAAGGCAGTACCATGCCCTCGTTTCTGCAGCTCGAACATCCCACGATTGGCGCCGATGCGGTCGATCCGCACGCAGCAGGCTTTTCTGCGATCGAGGGCGGTACCGGCAATATCGCCGTGCCGCAGGCTGCCGATGCGGACGCTGCCGGCACCGCTCGCCCGACCGTCCCCCACTCCCCCGCCGCGAGTCGCGATCTGGGGACCGCTGTCTCGAACACCGCGAACGCCGTGGGCACCTTTATCGCCCAGGGCGCCTCGGCCATGCGCGAGATGAACGCCGCGAAAAAGGCACTTGCCGATGCCCGCGCCCATCTGACCGAACTTGAGCAGCGCATTGCCGATCAGGCCGAGGAACTCGAGACGCGCCAGGATATCGCAGGCCGCTACGACCAGATCGTCGCCGACCAGCGCCAGGCGATTGCCACGGCCCAAAAGACTGCAGCGGCCGCCGAGATTGACCGTGATGCCCACGCCGCCAAAGCGACAGAGCTCAAGAGTCAGTTCGAACAAATGAAGACAGAGGATGACGCGACTGAGCTCCGGCTGAAGGCCGCGCTCGATGCCGTGGAGGCCCGCGAGGCGAGCTCGCGCGAGACCGGCAACCGCCTCATTCGACGTCTTGAGGATTCCAAGCGCATCCGCGACAAGGTGAAGGCCGAGCGAGACGCCGGCATTGCCGCCGCACAACAAACCGTCGACGCCACGCGCGCCCAGCTCGAGACGCTGCGTCATGAGTATGCCGAGCTGCAACGCAATCCCTCGGCAAATCCCGCCAACTATACGGTGCGCACCAGCGAGCTCTCGATGCAGATCTCCGACACGGCAGATGCCCTGCGTAAAGCCGAAGAAGATGTCCCGCGCATCACCGCCGACCTTGAGCACTCGCTTGCCGCAGCCGAGCAGGCCGTCGAGCAGGCTCAAGCCCCCATTGCCGAAGCCAAACGCGCGCACCAAGCCGTGACGACTGAGGCTGATGCCGCGCGCGACGAGCTGCAGACGGCGAAGACTGCCGCCGCGACGCGCCAGCGCGAACTGCGCGAGAAGATCGCTGCCGAGGACAAGGCACGCCGCGACCAAGAGCAGAGCATCGCCAACGCCCAAGCAGATGCCGCGCATGCGCAGTCGATTATCGAACAGGCGACCGAGGTACACGACCACCCAGAGATCACTGAGTCGCTTGCAGGGTCCTTGGCCCGAGACAAAGCCGAACACGCCGAGACCGAGCGAGAAGTCGCCCAGCTCGAGGCCACCGAGGACGCGGTGCGCGAGCGTACCCGCGACTCACGCATCAAATTCACCGGCGCCATCGTCTGCATCGTCGCCGCAATCCTAGTGATCATCCTAGTCTGGCTGTTCGCAAGCAAGTAAACCGGCTGCCAAAAAACGCTCAACGCAGTTGCGGTGAGATAGTTCCTGTTTAGCCTCAAAAAAGGCCAGTTCAAGAACTATCTCACCGCAACTTATTAGATTGATGCAAGGTAGTCGTTGGGGACGTTCTTAAACGACTAGTCAAGAGATTGGCGCAAGGACTGTCCCCAGGTGCCGGCACAGAACGTCCCCAAGTGCCAAGCGCCGCAAGAGTGTCCCCTTTGACTAGTCGTTTAAGAACGTCCCCAATGACTACCCGACAACCACGGCAACGCTGATGCCTTGGCAAAGTCAGACACTATGACCCAATCCGAGGGCACGGAAACGACAGGAGCCCCCGCTCGTGACCGCGGGTCGGGGCTGCG
>USOG01000045.1 GCA_900556365.1 uncultured Collinsella sp. | reverse complement strand
CCATACGGACCTGAACCGTACGCGTCTGCCAATTCCGCCACGCCCGCGTGCAGGAATTAGAATAACGGAGCGCCACCACGAACGCAAGAACTATTTTTGAAAAAGTTTGCAGGCATTTTCCCAAGCGGCTTGCGCGATTGTTTCGGCGTCCTCACCTGTGCGATCGACACGGTCGTTAACCAGCGCGTTTGCCGTAATGGAGATCATTGCGGGCTCGCATTCAAGACCGCGGATGGGCTCCGGAGCCATATACGGGCAATCCGTCTCGAACAAAATTCGATCGAGTGGGGTTGCCGCGAATGCCTCGCGCACGTCGTCGTTGCGCTTAAAGGTGGCCGCACCACCATAGGCGATATAGCAGCCCAGCTCCACAAAGCGCTCCATCGTGGCGCGGTCCTCGCCAAAACAGTGCAGCACGCAACCGGCCTGGGGCACGCCCACCTCACGAAGCACGTTGTAGGCGTCCACGTGCGAGGTACGCTCATAGTCCGTGTCCTCGTGGCGCAGATGCAGCTCCACCGGCACGTTACGGCACACGGCAAGCTCGAGTTGGCGCGCCATGCAGTCAATCTGCACGTTATGGGGTGCCGGCGCGATATCGTCGTCATAGTCCATGTGGTAGTCCAGGCCGATTTCGCCAATACCGGCGCATAAGGGGTCATCGAGTGCGGCAACGACCTGTGCGTGAACGTCGTCGGTATAGTCCGGCGCGCCATACGGATGCACGCCGGCAAGATACTTGATCTGCGGAATATCCCGCATCGGCAGAATTTCGCGCACCAGCCAGTCGCTATAGTCCGCCACGCTGCGTTTGTCAGCGATGGGATCGAACATCGTCACCAACAGGTCGACGCCCGCGGCTTTGGCGCGCACGAGCGTCTCGGGCACTTCTTTGCCCCAAAACGAAAGCAGATGTGCATGCGTGTCGGCAAGCGGTGCCAAGGGCACGGGGCAGGCAACCGTCTTCTTTTTCTTGGTAAACGTCACGCGTGCGGCATTAGGCATCATGGATTAGCTCCTGGGCCAGGCGGACAGAGTCGGCAACATCAAGCGTCTCGGCGCGCGTGGTGGGTGCGATACCGCAAGCCTCAAAGGCGACATCGAGCACGTCCTTGGCAAAGCCGTTGGCGCTCATAGAATTGCGGATGGTCTTGCGGCGCTGAGCAAATGCAGCATCAATCACGCGGGCCACAAATTCGCGATCGAGTCCTTCGGGCACCACACCGTCAACACGGTCGATACGCACGACAGCCGAGTCCACGTGCGGCGCCGGCATAAAGCAGCGCGGCGGCACCTCAAAGCGACCCGTCACCTGCGCATACAGGCCGAGCTTTGCCGTATAGCCGCCATAGGTCTTGTTACCCGGCACTGCGGCAATGCGATCGGCAACCTCCTTTTGCACCATGACGACGGCACGCTTGAGCGCCGGCATCGTCTGGAAGAACTGCAGGATGATCGTCGCCGCCACGTTATAGGGCAGGTTCGCGACAAACACCGTCGGCTCACCGCCCGCAGCCTGCTCAATCTGCTCCGGACCCACCTTGAGCGCGTCTCCCATGATAAAGCGGAAGTTGGCATAGTCGGCGGCATGGGCGTCGAGCACCGGCTCGAGCTCGGGGTCGGCCTCGATTGACGTGACGCACGCCGCCTCCTGCAGCAGCGCAAGCGTGAGCGTACCAACGCCCGGGCCAACCTCGAGCACGCGCTCATCGCCCGTGAGCTCGGCAAGCTCGCAGATGCGCTCAATCACATGGTTGTCAATCAGGAAGTTCTGGCCCAGGCGATGCTTGGTCGCAAGGCCAAACTCCTCCAGCAGCTCCCTGGTGGCCGTGGGGTTTGCCAAAGGCGAAGTTGTCATAGTTGCCTCCTTAGCATGATGGCGGCGTCTTGAAACAAAAGGGCATGGACCGTTGCGGCCATGCCCTTACATCTAAACAGCAAATTGCCGATATGGCGCTCGCGCGGTCTCTACGCCAGACGCGGGAACAGCGGATCGCCCTTCTCGACGGGCTGACCGCCGGCAAGCAGGCCCCAAGTGCAAATGCCCTTGAGGTCGTCGCTCGCGGCCTCGCCCTCACAGGACAGACGGCGCAGGGCCTCGGCAGAAGTCTGGGGCATGAGCGGCATCAGCAGGTGAGCGGCAATGCGGATGGCCTCGAGCAGGTTGTAGATCACAAACGCCAGCTCGTCAGCCTTGGCCTCGTCCTTGGCAAGTGCCCAAGGCTCGGAGTCCTCGATGTAGTGGTTGGCAGCATGGATGAGCTCCATGACCTCATCCTTGGCTCCGCCGTAATCGAGCACGTCCATCTTGGCCATGTAGCGCTCGACCAGGCCATCGGCGATCTTTGCCAGCGGGTTGTCGAACGCATCGAACGACGCGGGCTTGGCGGGCGCGCAACCATCAAAGTACTTTGCGCTCATGTTGAGCGAACGCGAGATGAGGTTGCCCCAGCTGTTGGCCAGGTCGGCGTTGTAGACCTGCTCCATGCGATCGAAGCTGATGGCGCCGTCGGTACCGGGGACGACGTCGGTCATGAAGTAGTAGCGATAGCCCTCGACGCCCAGCATGTCGATAACGTCCTGCGGAGCGATGGCGTTGCCGCGGCTCTTGGACATCTTCTCGGCCTTGCCAGTCTCGGCATTGCGCACGGTCAGGAAGCCGTGGGCAAAGACGTGCTCGGGCAGGGCCTCGCCGATGGCCATGAGCATGGCGGGCCAAATGACGCAGTGGAAGCGGATGATGTCCTTACCCACGATGTGGAACTGCGCGGGCCAGCGATAGGCCAGCTCGGCACGCGCCTCGTCGGTGTCGACACCGTAGCCGACGGCCGTCATATAGTTGAGCAGCGCATCGAACCACACGTAGGTCACGTGACCCTCGTCAAACGGGACCTGAATGCCCCAGTCAAAGCTCGTACGGCTCACGGATAGGTCGTTAAGGCCGCCCTCGACAAAGCTGCGAACCTCGTTCATGCGGAACGCAGGCTCGACAAAGTCGGGGTGCTCGTCATAGAGCTTGAGCAGCTTGTCCTGGAAGGCGGAAAGCTTAAAGAAGTAGGACTCCTCCTGCACGCGCTCAAGCGGACGGTGGCAGTCGGGGCACAGGTGCTGGCCGACGCTGCCGTACTCCTCGTCGCCCTTCTGGACCTGTGTATCGGTGAAGTAGGTCTCATCAGGCACGCAATACCAGCCGTCGTAGCTGCCCTTATACAGGTAACCGGACTCCTTCATGCGCTCCCACAGGTACTGCACGGCATGATGCTGGCGCGGCTCGGTGGTGCGGATGAAGTCGTCGTTGGAAATCTCGAGCTTGCTCCAAAGCTCCTTGAAGTGCGGGGCCTGGCTGTCGGTCCACTCCTGCGGCGTCATGTTGTGCTTGGCTGCGGCCTCGGCGACCTTCTCGCCGTGCTCGTCCATGCCGGTCAGGAACTTGACGTTATAGCCGACGGAGCGGCGATAGCGAGCCTGAACATCGGCGATGATGGTGGAATAAGCCGTGCCCAGGTGCGGATCGGCGTTGACGTAGTAAATGGGCGTCGTGATAAAGAACGAAGGCTTGCTTTGATCCATGGGGTTTGTCCTCCAGAAAAACGTTGCATACAGGGGATGATTCTAGCGCAAGGGCTGGATATCCTCCATCTATTGCATATCGAGCACCATGGCATAGACATCGCGCTTGCGGCGCGAATACTTCTGAGACAGGCGCTTGGCCACCGCAGACGCGGGCTCCCCCTCCTCGAGCGCGGCGCGGATATCCTCGCGCAGGGCCTCGTCGGGATCCGCTGCCGCGGCGCCAACCGGCACGATACCGGTCTCCTCATCCTCGCTCGGCGGCGCGATGACCAGCGCAATCTCGCCCTTTACCTCGCCGCGAGTACGCAGCTCCTCGGCAAGCTGGGCGGCGGGCCCGCGCAAGACTTCCTCGTGCAGCTTGGTGAGTTCGCGGCAGACGGCAACCTCACGCTGGGGAAAGACCTCCGCCACGGCCTCGAGCGTCGCCACGATGCGATGTGGAGACTCGTAGAAGATGAGTGCGCCGGGCACCACGGCAAGGCGCTGCAAACGGCGCACACGGTCACCGTGCTTTCGGCCCAAAAAGCCCTCGAAGAAAAAATGCTCGCAGGGAATGCCGGACGAAACGAGCGCCGTGACGCAAGCAGAGGGCCCGGGAATAACTTCTACGGGCACATCGGCCTCACGTGCCGCCTCGACCAGCGCCTGGCCGGGATCGGACACGCTCGGCATGCCGGCGTCCGAGGCAAAGGTGAGGGTCTCCCCCGCCAGCAGACGGTCGACCAGGCCGGCGGCGCGGCTGGTGATCACATTCTCGTCGCAACGGACAAGCGGCTTGGAAATGCCCAGGTGCATCAGCAGCTTTGACGTCACACGCGTGTCTTCGCAGCAGATGGCATCGGCGGCGGCAAACGCCTCGCCGACGCGCGGGGACAGGTCGCCCAGGTTGCCGATGGGCGTGCCGACCACATAGAGTTTGCCCGTATGGGCGCTGTTTTGCGTCATATCAACCTATTCAATCATGCCGCGCTCGAGCGTACCGAGCGCCGCGCGGGCGTCCCATGCTGCAATGCGCTTCTCGGTCTTCCACGTTTGGAAGAACCAACCGGCAGCCGGCGCAAACGAAGCCAGCTGGTTGGCGATAAACACGCGCTCGTAGGCATTGCGGCCCTCGGGCGTAACCGACGAGTTGGCAAAGATCGCCGCACCCGACCATTCGCCCACCAGCACGGGGAACCCAGTCGAAATCGCCTCTTTAAGCTCGCGCTTGTTACGCGAAATCGCCGTCGTCAGCCCGCGGGGGCTCGTGATGTCGAGCGCATACTCGTCACGGTAATGGTACAGGTGAAGGTCCATGTAGACGTTCTTGTACTTGGCGCCGCGCATAAAATGCTTCCACTCGTTGGGATGCCCCGACGACGAGAAGACGACGATCTTATCCTCGGGCATATACGAACGGACGAGCTCGTAGGCGTCGCGATAGAAGTTGCGCAGGTAGTGCGCCGGAATGCCATCCGTCATGGTGAAGAGGCTCTTGCGGACGCTCATCTGCGGCGTGTCCAGCAGCTCAATGCCCAGCAGGCTCTCGGCCTCGCCGTAGCGATCGGCCAGGCGCTCGAGCACGTCGAGCGCGACATGACGGCCGTTGGTGGACGAATGCCACTCGGCGACAGCCTCTGGCGTGGCGGGCGAATCGTTGGAATCGCCCTGGCCACCGGGCACAGTTGCTAGATCAAGCAGCACGCGGATGTCGTACTTGGCAGCCCACTCAATTGCACGGTCGATGTAGTCGACAACCGAGATGTAGGACGCATCGGACTCCTGCGAACCAAAGGCATACCAGGGTACCGGCAGACGCACGGCGTTGAGGCCGATCTGCGCCATGCGACGGAAATCATCCTCGCTCACAAACGTCTCGTAATGACGGCGCATGCGCTCGTTATAGGCGGCGGTGCCCATGGCCTCCTGCAGCTCGGCCGCATTGGATGCACCGGTCGCCGCGTATAGCGACGGGGTCACCCAAGGCTCGGGAATAAACCAGCCAGAGAGATTAACGCCGAGTATCCTCTCCATCACTGCCCCCTTCGGATCGTGCAGGCCGAGCCTGCATCGTATTGCATAGGAAAAGTATCGTTTTGAGTATACCCGCGCGTGCGGACAGACGACCGAACGGTCTGTAAAGTGGCGCAAAAGCGGGAGGAATATCTGAGCGGGCGGGCCCGAGATGTGCACGCACGTCGGAAGTAAGCGCCGGAAAGCGCATCCCACTCTGAAGCCAAATTCCGGGACGCAATTTCCGCAGAGCCCTCGATAAAAGAAAAGGACCCCTTTGCAGAGGTCCTAGTCAATTCAAGGTGGCGGGGAAGGGAATCGCGTCCGCGCGCTGCGCGGACGGACCGCTGTGGCGCTTACGCGCCTTGCGAGCTGCGCTGGCAAACGCTTACGCGTTTACTCAGCTCCGCGCCCTCACGGGGTTCGATTCCATGTGGAGGCTGTATAAAAGAAAAGGACCCCTTGCAGAGGTCCTAGTCAATTGAGGGTGGCGGGGAAGGGAATCGAACCCCTGACACGAGGATTTTCAGTCCTCTGCTCTACCAACTGAGCTACCCAGCCATTTGAGGTGTGCCTTGTTTCAAGGCTTGATTAGTATAACCAAGGACGCGTTCCGGTCAACCGAGAATTTTAAAAAAGTTTTTGAGCACAGCCTCGGTTCTATAAATCGGCACGTCAGAGACATCAGCCGGCAGCAAGAAGTTTTTCGCTCAGAGCCGCACGAGCAAACTCACTTGGCGTCATCCCCTCGGCAGCCGCCCGTCGACGAATGGCCTCCTTCATTCCCAGAGGAATCTTGACCGACAGCGTTGCCGTCCCCTCACCTGAGAGCGGGGGCCGTCCATGCACGATCCCACCAACGGTGTGTTCGCCATCCGGAAACTCTCCGCGCTCGTACGACTCGCACCACGCGTCAATCATTTCATCCGTTACAACCTGACCATTAGCGGCCGTATACGTCTTGCCCATCATCGACCCCTCTGCCGAGCTCGCTCGATCTCTTGCCAGAATTTCTTCTGAACCGGAGACAGGGCATGAATAATGAGCCATCAACGAATTAGTTCGACCGCAACAAGTTCCACACTTCGACCATCTGGAAGCCATCCAATGGCAAGCCATCTCGGCGGCTCGTCCTCCGACTCGCGGCGAATGCACTCAGTAACCGCGAACCAGGCACCTAGTACCTGCTTTTCCGTCAAGTGTTTTTTGGCGTTCGGATGGATCTCAACATCCATGCACCTTCTCCTCCATCTTACCAAATTTCGTATGACGAAAGTCCGCTGTCGCCAATCTCTTACGCCGGCACTTGTTGGAGGGCGGGAGGTGTAGCGAGGATTGAAGGGCGTTCCAATACCGCCCAGGCGCCGGGGCAGGAGCACATACACCAGGGACATACGTTTTCGTAGCGCGCGAGGATATTGCCGCGTGCATCGATGAAGGCGATGTCGATGGGATAGACCATAAAACACGTATGGACCGAAGAGCAGCGTGGAAACGCCATGACGAGCGGCAGGCCGTTGGCGGCAACCGGACGCCGTCCCAGCATGCCGCGCAGGCGCACGACAAACGACTCCGCCACCACAAACTCGGCCGGCGTCCAACCCAGCCTATTGAGTGCCCGCGCGTAGGCGATGTAGGACGAGACCGCGGTCACATGACCACCCCCGGACGCCATGGATCGACCGTCACCACACGCTCGTGCGACAACGTTGTCGGCGCCCCCAGCGGAACGCCAGCGATGCTGAGGGAGGTCGGCCACGGCTCATAGTGCATGGTGCAGGTGTAGGTCCTAAACGTACCGGATAGGGAGAGCAGGCCACCATCCGATGCCTCCGCGCCTTGCTCGCTCGACACTTCGATCTGCAAGTCATAGCCTTCCATGGCATTCAGAATTTGAGTCTGAACCGTCGCCGAGGCATCGGCAGAGCTCTCGTCACCCTCCCCGCCCGGCGCCACAGCGTGCGCCAGCACGATGTCGGGCACCACGCGGTCGAAGCGCGCGACAGCGCCGGCAAAGATCATGACGTTGTACACGATGAGTGCCAGCACCAGCAAAACGGGCGTAACCACTGCCATCTCCACCGTCGCTTGGGCGCGCTCCTCACGCAGACGCATGCGAATACTCATTACGACCCATCGCCCAGAGCGCCAACCAGTGTCGCGACATCGACGGTGAGTGGGATGGAGCCGCCGCCGGGCAGAGGAATCTCCGCAAGCGTGAACACCGTACCGCTAATGGTGCGTTCGACTTGATATTCCAACGCCTCGCAAAGCGCCTTGGGATCGGTCACGCCCAACGGAATACTTCGCAGTTTGTCTTGCGCTTGAGAGAGACCAGCAATGTCAGACCCCGGACTCTTAATGACATTGGCGGAATCGGTCAGCACCGGCTTTCGCAGGCGCAAGTCGCACGGTTCCAAACCCAGCGCCGCCACGGACGCCGAAACGGTATCGCCGAGCCACGATGCAATGGAGCCCAACGCACCGCTGCCCCCTCCTAGGTCTTTAATCATCTCGTCCATAAGTTCGTCGGCCGAACCTTGGATATCACCGTATCCCACGAGCAGCCGTCCCCAAACATCCATGACGCCGTCGAGCACGCCGGCAACGCCGCCCGAGCGTTCCTTCAATGTCGAGAAAAATCGCGAAAGCACGTTGTTTTGCGCCGTCGCCTCATCGGGCGCCAGCACCGCGGCAGAGATAGCACCGCGATCGCCAAGCCTGACTGCCGTGTTAAACGAGGAGTTAAGTTGATCGGGGCTGGTAATGTCACCCGAAACTGCAAAGGCGACCACGCCGTTGCGACCGGGCGGAGCGATACGCGGACGCTTGCCCGAAAGCGCTTTAATGGCCTGGTCAAAAGCATTGCCCGCACGGTCGGCCTCATCCTCGGTCTGACGCTCAAGTTCGAGTTCTATGTTGCGGCATTCGACGTAGTCTTCCAGAGCCTCTTTGAATTCATTGAAGTGGTATTCGAAGCCATTTCTGATGGACGAAGGCGGCATAAGGGCGCTTCCAAGCGCAACCACGCCGAAGCCGCACGCTTCGCATGTATCACGACCATCATAATCAGCAACAGATGCCAGCCCACTCGGAGTCCCTTTCTGATAGACGGGGCATTCGGCTCCATAATGCAGGTATGTTCTGCCGTCATTGTTGCTTACAGGCCATGCAGCATCGGTGTAAAGCTCGGTCGGCCGCACCTCGTTTGGGACACGCGGCAATAGTGGGATATAGGCAGAAAACCGTTCACCATCATCTTTTATGTATGCTCGATCGACCTCTTCAATCGCATAGGCATAGAACGCTTTTCGAGCGGCTGACTGCGCTTTCATCTCGACGCTCGATCCCTGAGGTTTTTCATTCGCCAAGCGCTGCCGGTAATAGATTTTCGCGCGATCGAGCGCAATTTGCGGCTCCCATGTGATGCTCGACTTTTCATGACGGTTCTGACTGTCAGATAGTTCTGCTAGTTTTTTCGCACGCTCCCACATACACGAGTACTTGCCAATCGAACTCTCGTCCGACCCACCACAATCCGCCAGCCAAGCGCGCTCTTTAGCCTTCGCCGTCTCCTCCGAGGCCTTCCGCAGCTCCTCGGCCGCACGCTCTAAATCATCTGATGTGTCTTTAATGGTATCGGTCGAGATCTCTGACCCTTTGAGCGCAGCGAAGTCCGATTCGGATGTCCTGGGCACGGCAAGCGCCGTACCGGTATAGGCCACACTATCGGTATCCTGCGCCGACACCGCCTGCGTGGCACGCGCGGCGATCAGATATGGCAGAGCCGTCTCGATTTTCTGTAAGCCT